>NZ_JAGFPF010000006.1:0-159720 GCF_025962695.1 Candidatus Symbiopectobacterium sp. NZEC135
ATGACGAAAAAAATAACCTGGTTTACCGCTCTGGCTCTGGGCATGGTGCCGTTATCTCAGGCTGAAACCGCAGCCCCGCCGATCACGCAGGCCAACAATGCTGCTATGGCCGCCCCCATCGTCAGCCAGCAGTTGGCGTTTAAGCAACTGGCACCTGCGCCGGGCAGTTTCGCATTGCGGGGAACGTCCCCTGTTGGCTATATCCAGTTTGGTGTACGGCATGATGAAGTGGTGACGCAAGCGTCGCTACAGCTGGAATTTACCCCCTCGCCTACGTTAACGCCGGTTGAATCACATCTCAAAGTGTATCTCAATGAGGTGCTGATGGGCGTCGTTACCATCACCAAAGAGCAAGTGGGCCAGCCAACGCAGGCCACTTTGCCGCTGGACCCGCGTTATATCACCGATTTTAACCGCGTGCGGCTAGAATTTATCGGGCATTACAAAAGCATATGCCAAGACCCCTCCAGCAGTAGCCTGTGGCTGAATATCAGCCAAGCCAGTTCGCTCAATGTGCAGATGCAAAAACTGCCGCTGAAAAACGATCTGTCGTCATTCCCTATCCCGTTCTTTGATGCCCGCGATAACCGGCCGCTGACGATGCCAATGGTGTTTAATCAGCAACCGGATCTGGGACAGCAGCAGGCTGCCGCAATCCTCGCCTCCTGGTTTGGTGCCCGCGCGCAGTGGCGCGGTCAGTCCTTCCCGGCGCTGTTCAACCAACTGCCCGACAGCCACGCGGTGGTGTTCGCCACCAATGCGCAACGCCCGGATTTCCTGCGCGATTACCCGCCGGTTGATGGCCCGACGGTGGAGGTCATCAGCCATCCGCAGACCCCTTATGTTAAGTTGCTGCTGGTGCAAGGCCGCGATGACAATGACCTGATCACCGCCGCGAAAGGGATCGCGCAAGGTAACATTCTATTCCGTGGGCAGAATGTCAGCGTCGATCGCGTTGAGCAACTGGCACCGCGTCAACCCTACGATGCGCCAAACTGGATCCGTACCGACCGCCCGATGACCTTTGCCGAATTACAGCAATACCCGGAGCAGTTGCAGAGCCGCGGTATCGCTCCCGACCCGCTGATGATGACGCTGAATTTGCCGCCGGACCTGTTCCTTATCCGCAGCAAAGGTATCGATATGCACCTGAAGTATCGCTATACCGCGCCGCGCACACTGGATGGCTCCCGTCTGGCAATCAACCTGAACAACCAGTTTGTTCAGGCCTTTAATCTGGTGCCAGAAAGTGAGAAAAGCTCGTTGCTGCTCCGGTTGCCGATCACTCAAGGACTATTGGATTCGGATAAAAACCTGTCCATTCCGGCGTTAAAACTGGGCACCGTCAACGAACTGCGCTTTGACTTCGATTACGCGACAGTCACCACCAGCAATATCTCAGCGGATCGCTGTGAAACTATCGCGCCCATCGAAAACCATGCGGTTATCGACGGCAACTCCACCATTAATTTCTCGGGCTACCGCCACTTTATGGCAATGCCGGACCTGCGTGCCTTCGCCAATGCCGGTTTCCCCTTCAGCCGTCTGGCAGATATGTCGCAAAGCGTGGCTCTGATGGATAAAGAACCGCATGCAGAGCAGGTCAGCGCGCTGCTTAATGCCGTCGGCAACATCGGTGCGCAAACTGGCTATCCAGCGTTGGCGTTGCAACTGACCAACGATCCGGCACAGCTTAGCCAGGTGGACAAAGATATTTTGTTGATCGGTTCACTGCCTGAATCGCTGCGTGACGAAGCCAAAATCGGGCTGTTGACTGAAACCACCAAGAGTTGGGTCAAGATGCCAGTACGACAAACCGTACTGCCGGATGAAGGCTCCCCCCAAACGGACGGCAGACCGGACAGCAGAACCGACATCCGCGCCGAAACCGCCATCGCTACCATTATCGGTACGCAGTCCCCCTATTTTGCCCAACGCAGCATCGTCGCGCTGCTGGCAGACAGCCCGCAGGGCTATACGTTGCTCAACAATGCCCTGATAGATAGCACCAAACGGGCCACCGTTTTCGGCTCAGCGGCTGTCATCCGCGAGTCGGGCGTCCGCAGCTTGCGGGTGGGCGATATGTACTATGTGGGTCATCTCCCATGGTGGGAACGCGTCTGGCACGCATTGGCGCTACACCCACTCTGGCTGGCTGGCATGTCTACCCTGGTCACGATCATTTTCGCCTGGCTGCTGTGGCGCGGCCTGAAAGTGCTCAGCCGTCGTCGCCTCTCGGCTGACGAGAAGGATTAACCGATGGGTATACTGTGGCGTGCACTGTTGTTGACGCTGCTGCTGGGCGGTCACGCTGTGGCTGCCACAGGCGTCTGTCACTGGCCCGCGTGGGAGCAGTTCCAACGTGACTACATCAGCACGGAAGGGCGCGTTATCGATCCATCGACACCCAGCCAGATCACCACGTCCGAGGGGCAGAGCTACGGCCTGTTTTTCGCACTGGTGGCCAATGACCGGGCGATGTTCGAAAAGCTGCTGCAATGGACCGAAAACAATCTGGCCTTCGGCGATCTCAGCGCACACCTGCCTGCCTGGCAATGGGGAAAAAAGATCCCGCAGGCCGATGATTCTCCTTGGGGCGTATTAGACCCTAATTCCGCCTCCGATGCCGATGTGTGGATTGCCTACAACCTGCTGGAAGCCGGGCGGCTGTGGAAAAGCCGCCGCTTTCTGACGCTGGGCACGCTGCTGTTGCAGCGTATCGCCCGTGAAGAAGTGGCTGAGATCCCCGGTCTGGGTGTGATGTTGCTGCCGGGCAAAGTGGGGTTCGTGCACGGCGACCGCTGGCGACTGAACCCCAGCTACCAACCTCCCCAGTTGCTCGCGCGTTTCGCCACGCTAAAAGGCCCGTGGAAAGCGATGCGTGCGGTGAATCTGAGGCTGCTGAAAGAGAGTGCCCCCCACGGCTTTTCACCCGATTGGGTGGTTTGGAGCAAGCAGCAGGGTTGGCAAGCAGATGAAACCAAGCCCAATATCGGCAGTTACGATGCGATTCGCGTCTATCTGTGGGCAGCCATGCTGGCGCAAGAGAGCAAAGAACGTGCCGCACTGGTCACCCATTTCCAGCCGATGGCGACACTGACGGCGCAATCGGGCATGCCGCCCGAGCAGGTCAACACCTCGACCGGGAAAGCACAAGGCACGGGTTCGGTGGGTTTCTCCGCCGCGCTGCTGCCACTGTTGGCAGCCAACCCGACGGCACGTGATGTTCAGCGCCAACGCTTGCACGATGCAGCGACTGACAACAACGCCTATTTTTCTGCTTCTCTGATGCTGTTCGGTCAGGGGTGGGATGAACAGCGTTATCGATTCAATCAACAGGGTGAACTTTTACCTTCCTGGGATAAGCAATGCGTAACTTCACCATAATAGGCGCTGGGTTATTTTCAATAAGCCTGGTGATGATATCGCCCGCCATTGGGGCAAACGACGTCACGCCTAACGCCTTTTTAATGGATCAGATCAGGCTGGGAGAAGCCAGCAACAAAGACGATTTGGTACGGCAATCGTTGGCACGCCTGATACTTATTGACCCGGACAACCCGGACGTGATCGCGGCACAGCTGCGACTGGCGCTGCGTCAGGGCGATCAGGCACAGGCACGGCAGCATCTGGAAAAGCTGCGCAGCGTTGCGCCTGATTCCGAGCAGTACCGACAGTCAGCGATGATGCTGTCCCTCACACAACAGGACACGCGCCAGAAGCTGGAACAGGCGCGGCTGCAAGCCACCGCCGGGCATTATGAAGACGCGAAGAAAGCCTACGACGAACTGTTCCACGGCGAACCGCCGACGCTCGATCTGGCCGTTGAATATTGGCGACTGGTCGCGCGCCTACCGGGGCAGGAGCCCGCAGCCATTCAGCAACTGGAGGCGTTGGATAAACGCTATCCCGGCAACGCTAATTTACGACTGACGCTGGCACGCCGCCTGTTCAGTCAGGATCGCGATGCCGAAGGCTATGCGCTGCTGGAAAAACTGGCGGACGACCCAGTCGGACGCGGTCAAGCGGCAGGCATGTGGATGGAGATGGTCAAACGCATGGCGGTATCTCCGCAAAGTGTCGCTCGTCTTAACCGTTTTATCACTGTCTTCGCAGACGATCCCAACACATCCGATGCACAAAACGAACTGGATCGGCAGCAAAAAATGCTCAATGATCCTGCTTATCAAGCTCGGCAACGAGGGATAGCTCGTGTTGAACAAGGTGCCTCCGACAGCAGCACTCTCGATGATTTAAATAAAGCGTTGGCCCAATATCCTAACGACCCGAACCTGATCGGTGCGTTAGGGATGGTCTCTATGCGTAATGGCGATCGCACTAAAGCGATCACGCTGTTTGAACAGGCTCAAAATGCTGATATTAATCGAGAAAATGGAAATAAGTGGGAATCTCTCATTAAAAGCACACGTTACTGGCAGGAAATCGATGCCGGTAACAGAGCCCTCAACGCAAAGAATGTGTCAGAGGCAGAACAACATTTCCAACAAGCACAAAATATAGATAACACCAATGCTTACGCCCTGAGCGGGTTAGGTGACGTCGCAGCAGCCCGTGGTGATGATGCCGCCGCGCTGCGCTTTTATCAGCAGGCGTTGCAGCTCGAAGCGGACAACGGGGGTGCTATTCGTGGTATTACGGCAATTTATGCCCGCCAATCATTGGCATCATCAGCAGAAACACCCCCAATACCGTCACCGCCGCAAGCATCAGGACCTACATCAATATCCCCCGAAAGCGCCCTTCCAACATCGGAGCGCCATCAAATCAACACGCCCCTTGCAGCTCAACAAAAACCACTGCAAGACGCCATGCGCACACTGCAACGGGATATCACCTCGCAGCAAGCCGAGCAGTTGGCACAACAAGGACAATGGCGCGAGGCGGAAGCGGCCTATCAAAAGGTGTATCAGCCCACATCAGACGAAATCTGGCTGCCCTACCACTATGCCCAGGTGTTGCGCCAATTAGGGAAAAACGCACAAGCAGATGCAATGATGCAACGCATGGCCAACATGCCGCCCATCAGCGCAGAACGTGCCTACGCTTATGCACTCTATCTCTCCTCTGCTGGGCGAGGAACTCAAGCGCTGGCCCATTTGCGGACATTGCCCGAATCGCAATGGGACGAGAAAATACGAGAGCTGGCACAACGGCTCTCAATGGAAAATACGCTGGCACACGCTCAGTCACTGTATGACGCAGGCAATGAAACCGGTGCCGTCAGCTACCTGCAACAACAGCCCGCCAATACCCGCATTTCGCTGATGCTGGCGGACTGGGCGCTGCAGCGGGGCAACGCTGCCGATGCGTTGACACGCTACCGCAACGTGCTGGCACAGGATGCGCAAAACGCGGATGCCCAATTCGGGGAAGTGGAAGCGTTAATCGCCATCGGACAGCGCGATGAGGCCAGTCAGCGTTTGCAAACGCTAAAAATAGCCGATGACAGTTCGCTCAATACCCAGCGCCGTGTCGCCAATGCCTGGTATGCAGTCGGCAACACGCCGTTAGCCAACCAGACGCTACAAGCAGCGAAAACCACAGCGCAGAAAGCGCCAGCCAGCCAGATTAAAGCGTGGATCTACCGCGATGCGGCGCGTTTGGAAACACAGCAGGGACAATCCGCCCAGGCGCAGGCCGATTACCGTCAGGCGATGGTTGCCAGCGGCATCAGCAGCACGTCGCCACAGGATAACGACAGCTACACCCGTTTGACACGCCCGCAGCAACATGATGACTGGCTGCAACGCAGCATTCGTGCCGATGCGGCCGATCAGTATCGGCAGCAGGACATCAACGTGACCCTCGGCCACGATTACTGGCGTTCCAGCGGCACTAACGGCATCTCCAACCTGAAAGCCCACAACACGGTGCTGCAAGCCGATTTTCCGCTCTATCAGGGGCGTGGCTTCGTGCGCACCGATACCATCGCGATGAACGCGGGACGCTTTAACACCAACAGCAACGGAGCCTTCCGTGATGTGTTTGGCACCTGCGCCACGCTGGATTGCTACAGCGGCAGAACGCAGAAAACCTCAGGCACCGGCGTCGCCGCAGGCTGGAAAAACGATCGCTGGACGGCGGATATCGGCACCACGCCCATCGGGTTCGAGGTGGTAGACGTAGTCGGTGGCGTCAGCTACAGCGGCGACTGGCAACAGATAGGCTGGACGGCCACGGCGTCACGCCGCCCTATCTCCAGCTCACTGCTGGCCTTCGGCGGGGCCAAAGATCCTATCACCGGCACGACGTGGGGCGGCGTGCGCGCGACCGGTGCCAGTCTGGGACTCAGCTACGATCGCGGTGAAGCACACGGCGTATGGAGCGATTTAAGCATCCACCAGATCACCGGGAAAAATGTGGCAGATAACCATCGCGCCCGCGCCATGGCGGGTTACTACTATAAGCTTATCAATGAAGATAATCGCCGCTTCACCGTCGGGACGAACACCATGTGGTGGAGCTACCAGAAAGATCTCAGCGGCTATTCCCTTGGGCAAGGGGGTTATTACAGCCCGCAGCAATATGTCTCGTTTGGGCTCCCCATCAATTACCGTCAGCGCACTGAGAACTGGTCATGGGAAATGGGCGGTACCGTCTCCTGGTCTTATGCCAAAACCAAAAATCAGCGCCGTTATCCCTTAAGCGGTCTGGTCAGCACCGCTGGGTTAACCGCCGATGAGCGGGATCGCATTGAAACAGGTAGCAGCAGCACTGGCTTCGGCTACACGCTGCGCGCCTTGCTCGAACGACGACTCACATCACACTGGACGTTAGGTGCCGCGGTGGATATTCAACAGGCAAAAGACTACACACCGAGCCACGGCATACTCTATTTGCGTTACTCATTCGCGGGTTGGCAAGGAAGTCTGGACAGCCCGCCGCAACCGCCAACGCCGTATTCTGATTTTAAATAGCGCGCAACGCCGCTACGGCAGGCGCAGGAGGGATGATGCGCATCGCTATTTTAGGGGCTGTGGGCAACGCTGGCCGCCTGCTGGCACAGCAGTTAGCCCCTGAGCTTGATGATCGCACCGAGCTATTGCTGGTTGGGCGACGAGAAGCGCCACTGGATGTGCTGTGTGAGCAGATAAACCACCATGCTGGGCGGACTCTGGCACACACCGCCTGCGCTGATTTTAGCGATCTGCCGCGTATGCGCACCGTACTGGCGGGTACGCAGTTGGTGGTCGTCACCGCAGCGCTCGGCAAACACACCGCGCCGCTCGCCGCACTGGTGCTGGAGATTGGGGCAGACTGGCTGGATATCATGCTCTCCACCCCCGCTAAATGGCAGGCGTTGATGGCGCTGTCACCCGCAATGAAGCAACAGGGCCGTTGCTTTATCACCGACGGCGGTTTTCATCCCGGCCTGCCTGCCGCCATGGCGCGCTGGGCTGCGAACCGGGTGGATGCACTGACGCAGGCAGACATCTATGCCGCACTACGTATCAACTGGCAAGCCAGTACGCTATCAGATTCCACACTTGCCGAGGCCCTCGACGAATTCAGCGCTTTTGATATGCACATCTGGGCACAAGGCCGCCGCCGACGGCTCAATCTGTTTGCGTTGCCGACGTTCACGTTTGCCGCGCCCATTGGACAACAAACCTGCACCCCGATGCCGCTGGGAGAAATGCAGGCGCTTATCGCCGCAATCCCCACGCTGCAACGCGCCAACTTTTACATTGCCGGGTTTTCCCCAGTGTGCGACTGGCTGCTGCTCCCCGCCATCATGATGTTAACGCGCTGCGGGGCGCGCACGCTGGCGCTGCGTAGTTTGCGCCATATGTTAACGCATTGCGCCTCTTCCCCACCGCCCCATCAGTTGGAAATCACTCTGATGGCGGAAGGGCGCGTTGCCAGGGATAACGTCAGCATGACGCTTTCTCTCTGCGGCAGTGACCCTTATTTGATGACCGTACTGCCCGCGATTGCCTGCATTCGCCAATGGCTGAGCGGCCCACCGTTTCCCCCCGGTTTACATCATCAGGGAATGCTCGTTGAACCGGAACGGTTTTTCTCCGATTTGCGCCCTACGGCACTGACGCTATCTTCTTGTGTCACCTCTCTCACAGAGTAAACAAGCCACAGTTTCCTTACCTCTTCGGCGTAAAAACGGATAGGATGACGCGTTACGCAAACCACAGCGGGATGCGTGCGTCAAAATCAATAAGAAAAACCTATGGCAGCAGGTGTGATAATGCGTAGAAGTGAAAAGATCATCAGTGACTACCTTGCCCTCTCCCCGAAGGAGCAAATCGCCTATCTGCGCAGTTTTAATCAGAACCTTGACGCAGAGTTATGTGATTTCTTTCTGTGCATCGCCCTCGACAAAACACAAGAGACGTCGCTGCGCAAAGAAGCGATAAATGTCATCGGCCTGTTCAAAGGTCACAGCAACGACAACGCCATCAAGAAAGCGCTGTATCATCTGATACGCACGCCAAACGCGGATATCCAGATTCACGCCATCAGCGCATTAGGGTTGATGCACATTGATGAGAGCGATCTGCGCTATATCGCTCACCTTGCACAGCACAGTGAGGATGAACGGGTGCAAGATGTAGCCAACGCGTTTATCGCCAACCGACGCGATATTGCCAGTGCGTTGTAAGGTATGACTTATTGATTCGATAACGACAACGCATTAGCGATATCGATCACACTTTTGTACCTTATGCCTCATACCAACACATGAGGATAACGTGATGTCTGTCATTAACACGCAAGTCAAACCTTTCAAAAACCAAGCATTCAAAGACGGAAAATTTGTCGAAGTTACCGAAAGGGACATCGAAGGCAAATGGAGCGTGTTCTTCTTCTATCCGGCGGACTTTACCTTCGTTTGCCCGACCGAACTGGGCGACGTGGCTGACCACTATGCAGAATTCAAGAAACTGGGCGTAGAAATCTACTCCGTGTCCACCGACACCCATTTCACGCACAAAGCCTGGCACAGCAGCTCTGATACCATCGCGAAAATCCAATACACCATGATCGGTGACCCGACAGGCCAACTGACGCGTAACTTTGAAAACATGCGTGAAGATCAAGGCCTGGCCGACCGCGGCACCTTTATCGTTGACCCGCAAGGCATCATCCAGGCCGTAGAAATTACTGCCGAAGGCATTGGCCGTGACGCCTCTGACCTGCTGCGCAAAGTGAAAGCAGCACAGTACGTTGCATCCCACCCCGGCGAAGTGTGCCCGGCCAAATGGCAGGAAGGCGAAGCTACGCTGGCACCGTCTTTGGACCTGGTTGGCAAGATCTGATTTTGTCTACCGTTATCGGGTGCGCCGCACCCGATTAAGACTGACGACTGGCCTTTTCGGTACATCCGAGTTTCCCGGCAAATCACGCCGTGGGGCACTCCGGCGGCTTACGCCGCTACGACCCCATCGCCGCACTTTGCCTAACAACAGGCACTGCCAGTCGTCTGATTACCCCCGCTTTGTCGCACCGCGTAAGGATGACCCATGCTCGACAACAATCTGAAAAACCAGTTAGCCGCCTATCTGGAAAAATTAACCAAACCTGTCGAGTTAATCGCCACGCTGGACGACTCGGCTAAATCCACCGAAATTCGTGCATTACTGACGGATATCGCGAGCTTATCCGCGCAGGTGACCTTCAAAGAAGATAACGCCAGCGCCGAACGTAAGCCCTCATTTCAGATAACCAATCCCGGCTCGCACAGCGGTCCGCGTTTTGCCGGTTCACCGATGGGCCACGAATTTACTTCGCTGGTGCTGGCGCTGCTGCAAACCGGCGGCCATCCGGCGAAAGAGGCGCAGGAACTGCTGGAGCAGGTGCGCGACATTGACGGCAGCTACCATTTTGAAACCTTCTATTCGCTGTCATGCCATAACTGCCCGGACGTGGTTCAGGCACTGAACCTGATGGCGATCCTGAATCCCAACATTACCCACACCGCGATTGACGGCGGCGTCTTCCAACAGGAAGTACAGGACCGCAACGTGATGGGAGTACCCACCGTTTTCCTGAACGGTGAACACTTCAGCCAGGGGCGCATGAGCCTGGGTGAAATCGTCGCGAAGCTCGACACCGGTGCCAACGATAAGCAAGCGGCCAAGCTCAACGCGCGTGCCGCTTATGATGTCCTGATCATTGGCAGCGGCCCGGCAGGCGCAGCGGCCGCCGTGTATTCCGCGCGTAAAGGCATCCGCACCGGTTTGATGGGCGAACGTTTCGGCGGCCAGGTGCTGGATACGGTGGATATTGAAAACTATATCTCGGTACCAAAAACCGAAGGTGCCAAACTGGCTACCGCGCTGAAAAGCCACGTTGATGACTACGATGTGGATGTAATTGACCTGCAAACGGCCAGTAAGCTGATCCCGGCCAAAGCACCCGGCGATCTGCATCAGATTGAAACCGCCTCCGGCGCGACGCTGAAAGCGCGCAGCATCATCCTTGCCACGGGTGCACGCTGGCGCAACATGAACGTGCCCGGCGAAGATCAGTACCGCACACGTGGGGTGACCTATTGCCCACACTGCGATGGCCCGTTGTTCAAAGGCAAGCATGTTGCCGTGATTGGCGGTGGCAACTCTGGCGTGGAAGCGGCTATCGATCTGGCTGGCGTGGTGAAACACGTCACCCTGCTGGAATTTGCCCCCGAATTGAAAGCAGACTCGGTGTTGCAAGCCAAAGTGCGCAGCCTGCCGAATGTAGACATCATCCTTAACGCGCAGACCACGGAAGTGAAAGGCGACGGGCAGAAAGTGACTGGCCTGAGCTACCTTAACCGTGTAGACGATACGCAACATTCGCTGGCGCTGGAAGGGATCTTCGTGCAGATCGGTTTGCTGCCGAACACCCAATGGCTGGAAGGCAGCGTGGAACGCAACCGCATGGGCGAAATCATCATTGATGCCAAATGCGAAACCACCGTCAAAGGCGTGTTTGCCGCCGGTGACTGCACCACCGTGCCTTACAAACAAATCATCATCGCCACCGGTGAAGGTGCGAAAGCCTCTCTGAGTGCGTTTGATTATTTGATTCGGACGGTGTAATTCATATCAATACCAGCACTGCGCTGCGTATGCTGCGCGGTGCTGTCTCGTTCTTCACGAGTACCCGTTTGGAGAGGGGAAATACCGTAAAAATGGGTGCGCTAGGGCGACGAAACAAAAAAACCGAATCACGGGGCTGTGAACATTATTTCAGTATGTTATAGCGGTAAAGTAATCTTCCAAAATCTTGTTTCATACTGACAAAAAGCAGTATCTCAATATTTTTTCCATCAAAATCGTAAAGCACACGATACTCACCTTCAACATCAAGCCGTTCACGCAACATCAAACCACGATCGGAAAGGTATACGTTAAAGCGGTATCTTTCAGGATCCTGGATAATGTTTGCGACAGAACCCATCAGTAGATTATCAACGAAGTTAGCCGCTTCTTGCGCACCAACAGTGCCACTTTTATAAGATTCAATATCTGCCAGGCACTGCTGTGCTAAAGGTGCAACGACGATTGAAAACGAATTTGACACGCTATGCCTCTCTTCTACTTTCGCGCAGCACGCAGGTTCCCTAAGACCTCCTCAGGAGACAGGCCTTTGCCATCTGCGATTTCCTTTTTCGCTTGCATTGCCAGCTTAAAAAGCGCGTTTATGTTTCTGTCTTGCTGCATTTCCCTCACTTCCGCCTCACGTTCTGCGGCAGTCTGGATAAACAGTTCAGAGACGCCATTTTTGGTCACATAAACACCACCTTCAAACGTTTCCGCATTGCCAAGGCTGTCTCTGGCAAGCTTCTGGGACATGGTTTGAGTCATATTCTTATCCACTTAAAATGAGATTCACTTGTAAGAACAGTCGCTTGATCGTTTTGGATACCGCTTTGCAGAAGTGCCAATCAGCACTCTCACTCATTCTACTCGCGTAGGCATATTAAAGCATAGTAGTGCGTGTATTAATTGTGTACATATTTATACACCTATTGCAGCCAACATCGCATCTCTTCTGAAAGACATCCCCGGCAGTTGCCGGGGATGGAACTGATCGTTCCCGCATAATCAACATCCGTAGATTTGAAGCTAGCATTTTGCACGCCCAGACCTATTTTGCGCTGTCACAGCGCCCTTAGCATACAGATGCCGCAGCTGTTATGGCCCGTATTGCCCAGCCTTTCAGGGAGATGACGAAACCCGAAAGCTTCATAAAGACGAACGGCATCCTTCAGCTCATCAAGCGTTTCGAGATAGCAGGAGCGATACCCCATATCAGTGGCCTGCGCAATAACAAAGGCGATCATACGCCTGCCCATCCCCATGCCTTTAACGTCACTGCTGAAATACAGTTTCTGCATTTCACACGTTCCTTCCTCACCGGCAAGCGGAGCGATTCCCGCCCCACCGACAATGTTGCCGTTGGCCTCGGCAACCCAGTATCCGGTTCCGGGCTGGCTATAAACCTCACTTAACCGCCCGAGTTCGGGATCGTGGAGGCTAACGCCCTCTAAATGATCTATTTTGTTTTCCCGAAAGCTGTTGCGGATGATCTCGGCGATAGCCGCATTGTCTCTGGCCTCAATAGGTCGGAACAGCAGCCCCTCTTCACGCTGGCGGCGCGCATTGCGCAAGCTACCAGAGAATCGCGTGATGGTTTCAAGGAATTCCACAACCTCTCCATCTGCGGATGAAGCAAGGGCTTCCTCAGTGAACCGGTCAGCATTCTCTTCCAGAAATAAGAGCCGTTGCTTTCCGGTTTCGCTCAACAGGAAGGTTGACGCCCGACCATCCTGATCGTCATGTTCCCTCAGTAGATACCCTGCCTCCATCAGGCTCCGAAGCGCGCGACTCATGCTGGCTTTTTCAACGCAGAGCCTCGCAGCCAGATCGGTTGCGCCAGCAGGTTTACTATTCAGTTCAATGAGAATGTGGCTCTGAAGAGGAGATAACTCCGTTCCGCTGCTTTTACGGCTGAGCATACCCAGCTCTCTGACCATTTCGCGCAAGGCGGCACGGAACTGACGAATTTCATTTTTTTTCATAAATCTGGCCTGCATTGAATGACGATGGCAGATGACACGAAAATTAGTTAACCATGTTAACCATTTTTTATCTCTCATATATCCGCAAACAGGTGTTCATCATGAATCGCCCAAGCGCTCATAACAGAGTTGTTGCATTAAAGAGGCTTGCTATGCCGCAGCAGCGAGGACGCTGTGTTAGTGAGGATCGTCACCGGGGAGGTAATAAGGAACGTAGGTGTATACGGTCGTCAGGCGGGAAAAGGCATTCACATAATCGGTTTTGCCGTGGCAAAAGAAATGGATTTGGATCTCGGCATCAGTGACTTCATGCTGGCACAAATAACCTGTGCTTTCTTGTCGCCATTTACGGAAGGGATAACCACGGGAGGCCATCTGTGGATCGATGGGCCAAGTAACCATACTTGATAACGCCTGAGTGGTTTCATTGACTAAGTGCTGGACAAACTCAGTCCCTATTCTCTGGCTCTCTTCTTCTGAGTGACCAGACATGCGGGCCATGTCGATCTTGCGAGATTTGATTTCGTGCAACGAAACATAGGCCGTTTCGGAAAGGTATAGGGATTTAAACATTTAGTCTCCTATGTCAGGTTGTCGCATTCAGCCTCCTCAATGCTTCTTCGGGGGTCATCTTGCGGTTGTTTGCAAAATCCTGTTTAGACCGCATTAAGATCCGAAACAGGGCGTCTTGTTGGCGCTGATACTCACGCTCGGCAAGTTCTGCCTCCCGCTCTGCAGCCGTCTGAACAAAAAGTTCAGCAGTGCCATTCTTTGTTACATACACGCCGCCTTCAAAAAGTTCTGGATTGCCAAGGCTTTCACGAACTGCTTTTTGGGACATAGTGGTTGTCATAGTTACTACCCTCACGGATATCTCCTCGCTGGTGAGTGATTCTGCCAGAAGATTTGTTGTTACAAGGTAAAGTGTCACTCACTTTACGGTGGTTAGCCCTCCGCGGTCCTGGCTTCTCACCGTTGTACCCTACTCGTGTTGCACAAGCAGCTGAATGATTCTGCTAACGCTCAGGCAAATAAAACCTCATCCACACCCTTTGATAAAAGGCCCACACGGAAAGGCGATTTATCACTCAATGTAGTTTACCCATTACCTGAAGTGAACGAAACAAATTTATGACAAATTTGTACCTCCTTGTTCTCCCCGTATTTTGTCGTGGCAAAACACGGGCTCCCAGTCTAACAGCAGAGTGATGCAGGCAAACTCACGCCCCGGAATCGCGTCCAACAGTTGCCGAGTATTCAGGTGTCGTCGATAGTATGCTCGGGTTGCAACGCCCGGTTGCCGATTTTGCAGCAACGGCCAGACTATACCCTGCACATTCGGGCGGCAGCAGCCCGTTTTATTCCGATTGTTGTGATGGCAGAGGCGCTTCGTAATAAAACAGGAGCGCTTAATCAGTGCCTGCGGTTGTGCCCGATCTCACGCAGCTAAGAAGCAAGCATCCATTAAACAGATTACGGCCTGAGCCACCAGTGGGTACGCAGCGCAGTAACAGCTCCCGTCTAAAGCACCTTTCGTTTATTTCGTTTGTTGCGTTTTTCGTTTGTTTCGACTAATCTGTCATCGACAGTTGCCGTCAACACTAAACATAAAACTGAAACTCATAAAACTGAAACTCATAAAACTGAAACTCATAAAACTGAAACTCATAAAACTGAAACTCATAAACTGAAACTCATAAACTGAAACTCATAAACTGAAACTAAACATTGGATACTCAAATGACAAACTCAATTCTTGATAGCCTGAGCCTTCCAGCTCAAGGGGAAATTGAGGCGGCTGTACGTGGACAAAGGGAGCTTGCTGCCTACCTTTCCACGAAGATGGAAACACAGAGAATTTCGATTCAGGACGCAGATAACAACACTCGCCAGATCGAGCTGCCAACGTCTTCATTGACGCTGCTTATGTCGATTTTAGGGGAGTTAGCCGTCGGTAACGCGGTTCAGGTTGTTCCTGTGCATGCTGAATTAACCACGCAGGAAGCCGCCAACATTCTGAATGTTTCTCGCCCTCATATGGTGAAACTACTGGAAGACGGTAAGCTCCCTTTTCACAAAACAGGTCGCCATCGCCGCGTGCTTTTCGCCGATTTAATGAGGTACAAAGATCAGCGAGATAACGAAAGCCACAAAGCAATGCAGGTATTGGCAGATCATAGCCAGGATCTTGGATTTTACTGATGATTCACTCACCTTATCCTGTGGTATTAGATGCTTGCGTACTCTATCCATCCTTACTGCGGGATTTATTGATGCACCTGGGACTGACCGGACTGTATCAACCTAAATGGTCAGCCATTATTGAAAACGAATGGCAGCGTAATTTGATTAAGAATAGACCTGACTTAAATTCTGACCAAATCAAACAAACGGGGGAGCTTATGAATCGGGCATTGCCTGATGCAATGGTGACAGGTTTCGAGCCACTCGTTGCCAGTATCGATCTTCCCGATGTTGATGATAGACATGTTGTTGCCGCTGCCATTTGTAGTCATGCTGAAATCGTCGTTACGTTCAACTTGAAAGATTTTCCACAGCAATATTTGGATAATTTCAGCATTGAAGCATTACACCCAGATGATTTTATTACTGATTTGTTCGATTTGAATCAGGCGCTCGTTCTGGCGGCCGTAAACAAGCAGCGTCACAATATGAGAAAGCCTCCAAAATCAGTTGACGAATATCTTGATGCGCTACTCCGCCAAGGTTTACCACAAACAGTAAAAGAATTGAGTAAATTTCGCGTTATTATTTAGTCAGCTTGGTGGCCTTTCGGCCACTGGAAACGACTTCAGATGAAAATTGTCATCAAATGATCTGCGCCGATTGTTTAACACACCGTAATGTTAATAACGGCACATAACTGCCGCACAGAAGAAAGCGGATATGAGCAAAAGCAAACTCACGCCGCCGACACTTGCCACTCACGCCCCGGGATCGCCTCCAGCAGTTGACGGGTATGGAACCGCGTTTCCCGCAGCCGTCTTTGCTAATGCGTTAAGTTCCATACAGCGCTTAACGCATAGCGATCTCAACTTAATGGATGGTCATCATGTGCATCCCTGATCCCTATTACGTCTCCGCGACCGGCTGGTGAAAAACTCGGTGCAAATTTTCCAATCGTTCCTGCAACAGAAAGGTCAGGATCTCTTTGGTTTCGGGATTTTTCATTTCAACCAAAGTAGACGCCAGCGCACGGCATTGGTCGATAATCTCTTCCAGTTCCAAGGGGGTGTTATCAAACATTGCACGCCCCTCCCACCAACAAATAGCCAGCAAAACAAGGCACACAATCACACGCCAGTAGGTAACAGAGATAGGGTTCAGAGGGGGAAATGCTGAATTCAGTGCGAATTTGGATAGGGGTAGATGACATAGCGTCAACCTCCAGCGAGTATTAAAAAAGACGCAAGGTGCGCCCGGTGTCGCCAGTAAGTTACACGGGGTGAGATTCCCGGTCGCCGATTTTGCAGCAACGGCCAGACTATACCCTGCACATTTGGGCGACAGCAAGCCGTTTTATTCCAATTGTTGTGGTGGCAGAGGCGCTCTGTAATCATAGGTGAAGTGGATGATCTTCTCCCTGATGACGAACAAACCGTTGTGTTTGGTATGCCCGTTTATCGCACTTTATGTTATTTCGAAATAGTCGGTTTGGGGCTGCTGTGAGCGAGGAGCTGACGTTCACTGTTATTTGTCCAATTAGTTATGGCATCACTAGCATCTGGTTGTATTAATCAAAAGGAAATAGTCAGTTGATGGAGCAGAGTTTTGACATATTGCTCAAATCTCTATTGATCGATTTTAAATCGGCATCAATATTTTGACATATATTCGCTGAAGCAGTATTAATATAGTGTTGTTCTTTGACATCACTGTGTTGCCTCCAACCATTGCATACTATATTCCATAGTTTTGCGTTACGTTAAGTAGGTATAACCAATGAAATGTGCGTTAATTTATGATTTTGATGGAACTCTAGCAGAAGGTGATTGTGCCCAACATGGACTTATGCCTGCTTTAGGAATTGATGATGTTGCTTCTTTTTGGCAGTCTGTTAAACAACGGGCCAAGAATGATGATGGCGATGAAATATTGTCTTATCTTGGACTTCTTGCTGAGAAAGCGAGTGAGCTTGGTTCCCAAGAGTTAACTGAAGCCAACTTGAAAAAACATGGAAAATCAATCCCGTTATTTCCCGGTGTTGAAAACTGGTTTGAGCGAATAAATTATTATGCTCAACAACACGGTTTGGAATTACATCATTACATAATTTCCAGTGGTTTAGATGCGATGATTAGAGGGACATCCATAGGCTGTAAATTCCGTGATATCTATGCATGTAAATATCATTATTCTTCTGATGGTAAATCCGTCACATGGCCAGCACAAGCAATCAATTACACTACAAAGACTCAATTTTTATTTAGAATAAATAAAGGAATTCCTAACTCATGGGATAATGCAGCCATCAATAAATTCATTGAGCCTGAAGATCGCGAGATCCCTTTCCAAAAAATGATATACTTTGGAGATGGAGACACAGACATTCCAGCAATGAAAATGGTTCGATATCAAGGCGGAGTTTCTTTGGCCGTATTTGACAATAAAAAATGGAATAATCAGACTACGCAAGAAAAAGTCGAGAAGTTAATAGCTGAAGAGAGGGCTAATTATGTTGTTCCTGCTTTGTATAATGAGGGGAGTCAATTGGATGTTACAGTAAAAGGACTGTTACAATTATTTAAGAGAAAGGGATAGCCAGGCACTGATGTCCGCTCCTGGCACGCAACGGACAAGCTGGATGGTTATCAGACCTGCTGTGAGCGAGGAGCAGATGTTGATAGTACTTCACTTTCCCTAAGAATAAAATATGTAGAATGCGGGTTATGAAACTATAGTTGTCTCAGGGGCAGTTAAGTCATGAGCACATAATTAACACAGGCTATTGACTGCCATTGGATTGTTTAATAATCTGCTTAACAGGTTATGCGCAGACCTGTCAGCCTGTAGACAAATCCGCCAAAGCGCTTTCTACCCTTTAGTTTTCAGAGCATATCCTTTTAACTTTGCTCTGTGTTTACAGGCCGCAGAGTATTTGTAAAAGGAATATGCAATGCTCCCACACCTCGATATTAACGATCACCGTTATGTCCCATCACTCGATCAGCTTCGCAAACAGGCTCGCTTCCTCAGAGATCACTGCAATATTCAATTGAACCATGCCTATGAGATGGTCGCGTATTTTTATCGGTTTTCTAGCTGGGGAGATCTGCTAAATCACACCACCAGTGATATAGCTATCGGGGATCAGCAAATCGTCGCTCACATGCGAAAAGAACTCCAGACATACAGAAACCATCTGCCAGCACCTGATCTACAACGATTATCCCAATTAGCAGCTCTGAAGGGCACCTTAACAGAGGCAGTGGTGAATGACCGTATAAAGACATTAAACGATCTGGATATCGTTCAGATCTATAATTGCCTGTATAACGAAGAATACTGGGGTGAACCAGTTCCGGTTTCCTTGTGTAAAGTCCTCGATGAAACAGACAGATGTTTAGTGTTGCTCGCCAAACGGACTGCTCTGGCGGGGCGTACCAAAACAGTCAATCCTCATATTAGCTTTCCATGGTTTGGATTCAGAATGTATGGATATTTACATATTGATGGAAACACACTGAACTACAAATGTAGAGAACTGGACAGCTACCTATGGCCCTCAGAAAAAAAATACACAACGGTATTCAGCAGGCCGTGGTTTGCTGCGTATGTCAGCGGTTTCATCCGTATGCAGCTTCATTCACTATGCAGTTCTGGCTTCTCAGGGAAAATGTCATTTGAGAGAATAAATAATGTCGATTTAGTTCCAGGGCCAGTAAGACAACCATACTTTGATGATGGAATACCAAGTTCATCAATAAACATAGCTGTTGAAAATTTACTCAGCATGGGAGGCGTGAGGGACACAAGAAAAAAAAATATAACATTCCGTTTTGGCAACGGTGAGGTGTATTGATGGACCGCTCATTCTGGATTTTGCTCAGTGAACTGCCATCTTCAACAACTGCGTTTATTTTACTTGCAGGTGTTATCTATACGCTGGCCAGAAAAGGTTGCTTCCCCTCACTTTCACAACGTCAGTTCTTTTATCTGATAATGACGTTTACAATGATAACTGGCTGTAAAATCTTATTTGGATAAAACTCACCAGGCCGATCTGCAACTTATTGATAAATATAAAGGGGCTCTGGTAATGTCCGCTCCTGCCGCACAGGAAAAGGCAGACGCACACAAAGTGGACTGACAGGCCACCAAATGTGGAGAGGCAATAAATCCATTAAGAAAACGGCCCTAGAATCAGATTCCATTAATCATTAAAGATGCAGATCAAAATACAGCGGCGGCGAAGCCACCGTATTCCCTTTAAACCCGGTAAAGATGAGTGAGGGTTATCACCGGAAAGGTGATAATGATAGCAACAAGCAACTTCACGCCGCCGACACCTGCCACTCACGCCCCGGAATCGCCTCCAGCAGTTGCTGGGTATAGGCGTGCTGCGGCTGCTGATACACCTGATAGGTCGGCCCTTGCTCCACAATCTTGCCGGATTTCATCACGATAATACGATCGCACACTTGTGCCGCCACGCGCAGATCGTGGGTGATAAAAATCAACGACAGGCCCAGGCGTTGACGTAAGTCCGCCAGCAGCGCCAGCACCTGCGCTTGCACTGAGACGTCTAACGCCGATACCGGCTCATCGGCCACCAGAATTTTCGGTTCCACCGCCAGTGCGCGCGCCAAGCCAATGCGCTGGCGCTGACCGCCGGAGAATTCATGAGGATAACGGTGTATCGCACCGGCATCCAATCCCACCAGTGCAAACAGGGCTTTGACCTTCTCCAATGCTTGCGCACGCGGCACGCCGCGAATCAGTAGCCCTTTGGCGGCGATTTCACCCACCGTTTGGCGCGGGTTCAGCGAGGCAAACGGGTCCTGAAACACCATCTGAATATCGCGGCTCTGCTCACGCAGCGCGCGAGATTTCAGTTGAGCCAGATCGTGTCCGTCAAAGTGGATTTCGCCGGAATCGGGCTGATATAACCGCACGATGCAGCGCGCCAACGTTGATTTGCCGGAGCCGCTTTCACCGACAATCCCCAGCGTGCTGCCCTGTGGCAGCGTCAGGCTGACATCCTGCACAGCAGCAACCTGCCGCTGGCGACGGCGAAACAGCCCCGGCTCGCGGAAGGTTTTATTGATATTTTTCAGGGTGAGCAGCGCGGGCTGCTCTTGCGTCGGGCGCGGCAGCGCGGGATGCAGCGATGGCACGGCGGCAATCAACGAACGGGTATATTCATGGCGCGGCGCGTACAGCACTTGCGCCGCCGGACCTTGCTCCACCAGCTCACCGTGGCGCATCACCGCCACGCGATCGGCGATATCAGCCACCACGCCGAAATCATGGGTAATGAACAGTACCGAAGTACCGCGCCGCTGCTGTAACTCACGAATCAAGCGCAAAATCTGTGCCTGTGTGGTCACATCCAGCGCGGTCGTCGGTTCATCCGCAATCAGCACCAACGGTTCGAGCGCCAGTGCCATGGCGATCATCACACGCTGGCGTTGGCCGCCAGAAAGCTGGTGCGGATAGGCACGCACCGTGGCGGTCGGGTCAGGAATATGCACATCTTCCAGCAAGCGCAGCACGCGTGCATCGACGTCCTGTTTAGTCAGTTTGGGACGATGGATAAGAAACATTTCGGCAATTTGGTCACCCACCCGGTGCAGCGGGTTAAGCGCCGTCATTGGATCTTGAAAAATCATGCTTATACGCGCACCGCGCCACTTTCGGAGTTCTTCTTGCGTCAGTTGCAGCAGGTCACGCCCTTCAAAGGTAATGCTGCCCTGCGTCGGTTGTACCCGCTCCGGCAGCAACCCCATAATGGCGCTGGCAGTCATGGATTTGCCCGATCCGCTCTCACCCACCACACACAGAATTTCGTTATAGCGTAAGTCCAGCGACAGGTCGCGTAACGCCCAGGGGCGATCGGCATCCGGCGGCAACGCCACACTGAGATGATTAATGGATAACAGTACGCTCATCGGTTTCTCAGCCTTGGATTCAATGCATCATTCAGCCCTTGTCCCACCAGGGAGACAGCGAGCACGGTCAATAAGATAGCCACGCCGGGAATGGCAGACACGTACCACTCCTGCCGTAAGACACTGCGTCCGCCACCAATCAGGTTGCCCCACGAGGGCACGTTGGGATCGGATAAGTTCAGGAACGCCAGCGCGCTCTCCAAGAGAATCGCCACCGCCATGATCACACTGGCGTACACCACAATGGGCGGCAGCGCGTTAGGCAAAATCTCCCGAAACACGATGGGCATGTCACGCATCCCCAATGAGCGCACCGCCTGCACAAACTCGCGGTGGCGCAATGACAGAAACTCAGCTCGCGTCAGCCGCGCCGCAGGCGGCCAGGAAACCACGCCAATCGCCAGAATCACCGTCGACAACGTAGAACCAAATACCGCCACCAACACCAGCAGCAACAAGAAGTTAGGCAGGATCTGAAACGCTTCGGTCAGGCGCATCAGCATGTCATCGACCACACCGCCGTAAAAGCCAGCCAGCGCACCGACGACAATGCCAATGGCAATGGCGATCGCCGTCGCCACCACGCCAATGGTGAGTGACACACGCGCACCGTGGAAGATCTGCGCGGCAATATCGCGCCCGGTATGGTCCGTGCCCAGCAGGAAGCGGGCGTTATGCAACGGCCACTGCAACGGACGCCCTGCAAGGCGCAGCGGATCGGCCGGGAAGAACCAGCCCGCAGAGAGCGCCATGCCGATCACCAGCACCAACAAGATCAAGCCAAACAGCGCGCTCGGGCTGCGCGCATAGCGTTTAAAAAAGTTCACCATCAGCCTTCACCTGCAATACGGGGGTCCAACCGGGCATACAGCAGATCCACCAGAAAATTGATTGCTATCACTAACAGCGCGGAGACAAACACGATGCCGAGCAGGGTGTTCAAGTCGCGCTGCATCACCGATTCATAGGCCAATCGCCCCAACCCCGGCAGCGCGAATACGCTCTCCACTACCACCGAGCCGCCCAGCATGGTGCCAGTTTGTAGCCCAATCAGCGTCACCAGCGGCAACAGCGCATTGCGCAGCACGTGGCGCACCACAATGCGCGTCTCCGGTACCCCCTTGGCACGAGCGGTGCGCACAAAATCCAGCGTCGACACTTCCAGCATCGATGCGCGCATAATGCGCAGATAAATCGCCAGAAAAATCAGTGCCAGCGTTAACGTCGGCAGCACCAAATGGTGGGCAATGTCCAGCACTCTGACCCAGCCCGTCAGCCCGCTGGCGATGGTTTCAAAACCACCGGAAGGAAGCCAGTCGAGGTAGATGGAAAACAGCAAGATGCCCATCAGTCCAAACCAAAATGAGGGCGTGGCGTAGCAGAGCAGGCCCAACAGGGAGATCAGCGTATCCTGCCAGCGGTTAACCCGACGGGCGGACACAATACCCAGTACCATCCCGACCGGAATAGCAAAAGCGAGCGAGGTGCCCATCAGCAGCAGGGTCACCGGCAAACGCTCAGCAATCACACTGGCGACCGGTTTGCCGTAAATGGCCGACTGCCCGAGATCGAGGTGCGCCAGCCGCCACAGATAGTCCCACAGCCGCACCGAGGTAGATTGGTCGAGTGCATAGTAGCGGCGCAGTTCCTCAATCATGGTGGGATCGGCACCGCCGACCTGTGCCACCAACGCATCAACGGTATCGCCCGGTGCCAGTTGCAGCAGCAGAAACAACCCGGCCAGAATCAACAGCAGCGCGGGTAACGCTGCTGCCAAGCGGCGACCGCTCAGCAGTAACAGCCTCATCGGTGCTTAACCCTCTAACCAGGTGTCATGCCAACTGCTGGAAGGCCAGCGCGCCGTGTTCAATGCGTTCTTCACTTTCTTATTGATGACGGTGAGGAACTGGCGCTCGGTGGCAAACCACACCGGGAATTGCTCGTTCACCTGCGCGACCAGCGTGGCATACAGCTCGCGACGCTTTTGCGGATCAACTTCTGACGCGGCATCATCAATCAGCTTGTCGATAGCATCAGACTGCCAGCCGTATTGGTTGGTCCAGGGAGCACCCGCCGGGCTGCCGGAGCGCAACCACACGGTGGTGGACACCGCCGGATCGCCGCGATACTGGTGCCAGCCGGTAGCGATATCAAAGTTGTGTTCTTTGTAGACCGCCGTCAATGCACCCGCATAGTCGTAGTTGGCAATCTCCACTTTGATGCCCACTTCCGCCAGCGATTGCTGAATAAAGGTGGCAAACAGCGGCACGTCTTCGCCGTTAACAATCTGTACCAGCTTCAGCGTAAAGCGTGTTCCGTTGGCCTGGCGGCGGTAGCCGGCTTCATCCAGCAAGGCTTCCGCTTTTTTGCGATCGAACGGATAAGGCTGCTTGCTGTTCGCCGGATAGAAGTTGGTGGCGGTAGACGGAATAATGCCGGTGGCAGGCTTACCCTGCCCATACAGGAAGTTTTCGATAAAGAACGGCACATCAATGGCGTGAGCAATCGCGCGACGCACACGAATATCGGCAATCTCTTTGCGCCGGAAGTTAAATTCCACCGTGTTGTTGAAGATGTTGCCTTCAGAGCCGCGCGGTGTAACCTCGAAATCCGGGTGGCGTTGCAGGCGATCCAGGTCGGCCAGTGAGAGCTGCGAATAGGCGCTCAGCTGTACCTGTCCGGTTTCCAGCGCGGCGGTGGCGGCGGATTTGTCCGTGATAATGCGCCAGACAATACGCTCGATATAAGGCTGCCCTTCACGCCAATAGTCCGGGTTGCGCGTGGCAACGATATATTGTCCGCGTTCGTACTGCACAAACTTGAACGGTCCGGTACCGATAGGCGCCGTGTTAGCCGGGTTTTCCAGCACGTTGGTATTTTCATATATGTGGCGCGGCACCACATAACCGAGATCCGCCAGTGCGCGCAGCAGCAAGCCAATCGGCATCGGGCGTGAATAGTTGAACACCACGGTGTGGTCATCCGGCGTGTCTACCGTTTCCAAATACTGTTGCACCGCGGTGCCGTAGTTCAGGTGTTTTTTCCACAATTCCAGCGCGTTGTACTGCACGTCGCTGGCGGTGAATGGCTTGCCGTCGTGCCATTTCACGCCCTGACGCAGCGTAAACGTAATGCGTTTGCCATCCGGCGAGGTTTGCCACCCGGTTGCCAACTGCGGCACCACGTTGCCCAGCGCATCCAAATCCACTAGCGATTCAATAATCTTGCTGGTGACAATGTATACCCCAGTCGAGGCGCGCAGCGCCGAGTTAAGAATACGTTGCTCAGAAGCCAAATGAACGCTCAGCGTGCCCCCTTTCACCGGGGTGCCCGCTGCCGTCGCCCCCGTTCCCTGCGCGGCAGATAAATAAGACGTAAAAGGCAAGGTCGCCGTCACGGCGGCCGTCGAAAGCAATAAGCGTCTGCGGGTAATATTCATGAATCGTCACTCGAATTAATAGGAGAATAGCGCAGAGCATAAAGTCAGTAATAATTATTACGTAAATGATGTTTCGTCATATCGAAATAGGAAATTGGCATATATCATTTTCTGCATCGCTATATTTATTTTTCAGAAAAGCAAAGATAAAAAAATCACTACCTAACTGTAGTTAATCTCTTTTTAATACTCGAATACTGTTTTTATTGGGTGAAAAAATAATGGCTACATTACGCTGGGATCACGCCGTACATTATGTCAACCATCTGGATGACGCGGTTACTACGTTTACCGATAATCAACTGGTCGCTTTCCCCGGTGGCGCGCACCCCGGTTGGGGCACCCACAATGCGCTCAGCTATTTTGGTCTGACCTACCTCGAATTCCTGAGCATTCGGGATGCGCACGAGCTAGAACAGGCGCAAGACTTTTTGCTGTCTCAGGATGCAAAGCGCTTGCTGCCGGAGCAGCAGGTGCTGTACCGCGTAGCCTTGCGCAGTGATGATATTGATGCCACCCATCAGGCGCTGCGTGATCAGGGTTTAGCACTGTCGCCGATTGTGGAGGGCAAACGCCATGACAAACAGGGTAATCTGATCGAGTGGCGCATCTTCACCATCAGCGGGGACTTTCAAGGTGTGCCTTATCCTTTTGTCTTGCAATGGAAAACCAATGACGCTGCCCGTCTTGATTTCCTGCGCACCCACAACATCGACAGACCGCACCCGGTGGGTCAGGCTCGCCTTCAGGCGGCGGTCTTCACGGTGCAGCATCCAGAACAGGTGGCACGGCACTGGCAAAAGTTGTTCTCGTTTTCCGCCAGTGAACACACACCGACCACCCTGTATATCGGTGAACAGCAATTTATTTTCCAACCGGGTGAAGAGAACCGCCTCACGGCATTGCATATCGCCACAGATAATAATGCCGTTAAAGGAACGTCGGTGATTTTGGGCGGCGGCGAATATCAATTTGTTTAATATTCACGCATCCGATTAAATGGTTATCAAATAAAAAGACAGCACCATGAATAAGAAAATTGGTTTTATTGGCTGCGGTAATATGGGCCGCGCCATTCTGTTAGGGTTAATTTCCAGCCACGTGGTTTCACCGCAGCAGATTATCGCTTACGACATCATCCCTGATATTACCGCCGGGCTTGCCAGCCAATACGGCATTGTCGAGGCAACCAGCAATGCCGATCTGGCCCTTCAGGCAGATATTATTTTTCTGGCGGTGAAGCCGGATGTGGTGAATCGCGCGCTGCACGACATTGCTGATTTACTTAATCCCCATCAGGTTCTGGTTTCCATCGCCGCCGGGATCTCGCTTGAGGCGATCGGTGCGGTGGTAGGTGCGGAGCGCAAGGTGGTGCGCGTTATGCCGAACACCCCGGCGCTGGTGCGCGAAGCTATCTGTTCCGTGACACCCAACGCACAGGTGACCGCCGAAGAGTTGGAGCTGGTCAACACGTTGATCGGCAGCATTGGTCGTTACGAGCAGGTGCCGGAATACCTGATCCACGCCGTCACGGGCGTCGGCGGTTCGGCTCCCGCCTTTGTGTTTATCCTGATTGAGGCAATGGCCGATGCCGCCGTTGCTGGCGGCCTGACGCGCAAACAGGCATATCAGTTTGCCGCACAAACCGTGTTGGGTTCCGCCAAGTTGGTGCTGGAAAGTGGGCTACATCCCGGGGCGCTAAAAGACAACGTCTGCTCCCCCGGTGGCACCACCATTGAAGGTGTCGCGGTGTTGGAAGACAAAGGTTTCCGTGCAGCCATTTATCAGGCGGTACGCGCCAGCACCTTGAAGTCCGTACGCCTGTCGCAAGACACCAAACCGGCCTGATGTTCATTCGATCGAGAGAAAAGCTATGGCACACATTCATTTTATTGGCGCAGGCCAAATGGCAGAAGCCATTATCCGCGCCGCACGGGTCAATCCAGCGCTGACGGATGCACAGTTCAGCATCGAAGATATCGATGCCGAGCGCGTCGCCACCCTGACGCACGCCTATGCCTTGCCCACTCAAACGCCGGATAGCGCATTGGCACACGCGGATCTGGTAGTGATTGCCGTGCGCCCGCAGGATGATATTCCGGCCGTGGCGCAGCGCATTAACCAGCTTGCTTCAGCGCACAGCACGGTTATCTCCATTGTGGCCGGTGTTACGCTGGCGCAGTTGACGGCCCTGTTAGGCGAAACGCGCGCCATCGCCCGCGTGATCCCGAATACCCTGACCGACACGGGCTACGGCTATAGCGGCGTGACGCTGAATCAACATGCGCGGGCGGAAGCGCTGGATGGGTTCTTCACCGCGTTCGGCAAAGTGCTGTATCTGGAGGAACGTCTGATCGACGTCTTCACTGGCTTTGGCGTGGCCGGACCAAACTATATTTACTACTTTATCGAATCGCTGACCGATGCTGGCGTGTTGGCAGGGCTGCCGCGTCCGCTGGCAACCAAAGTGGTGCAGGAAAACCTGCTGGGTGCCGTGGAAATGCTGCGTTTAAGCGGAAAGCATCCGCGCCAACTGTTGGATATCAATAACTCGCCCGCTGGCGTTGGCATGCACGGTTTGTATGAACTGAACAACAGCGATTTTGCTGCCGGACTCCAGCGCAGCGTGCTGGCGGCAGTGAAACGCACCACCGCGCTGGCGAATTCTCGTTAAACCATCATCGTGCTGGCTGCGCGCATACCGTGCGCAATGCGCTCGACCAGCACGAAAATACCTTGCCTGCGCCACACCATGGATGGTAAGAAAAATAACGTCACTCCCCCCTAAACCCCGCCAACGGGGAATAGTCGTATTGGATTAACACCGGGATTCACCATGGCTTTGTTTGCCTCACCGGGCGCAGACTCTCTGCTGCGTCAACGTTCTTTTGTTGCATTTTGGCTGGCCCGCTCCGCGTCTATGTTTGGTTTTCAGATGCTTAACATCGTGGTGAGCTGGCAAATCTACTCTGTCACCGGCCGCGCGTTCGATCTGGGCCTGATTGGTCTGGCGCAGTTTTTACCTTCTGTGCTGCTGGCCCTGCCCGCTGGGCATATCGCCGATCAGTTTGACCGCCGACGTATCGTGTTAATCGGCCAATTCGTGGAGTGGTTCGCCATCGCGCTGTTGGCGATACTGGCGTTTACCCAGCCGCCGGATGAGTTAACCATTCTTGGGCTGGTACTGCTTATCGCCATCGCCAAAACCCTGGAAGCCCCGGCAATGCTTTCCATGCTGCCTGCGCTGGTGCCACCCAACATGCTGGCGCGCGCCATGGCGGCAAACTCGGCGGCGGGACAAGCCGCCATGATGGTCGGCCCGGCACTGGGCGGCCTGCTGTATGTGGCGGGCGCAGGCACGGTGTATCTCGCCGCCGCGCTGCTGTATCTGATCTCCATGTTGATGGTCAGCCGACTGCGCTATGTGCAAGAGCCAGTGCGGCGCGTACCGGCAAGTTTCGCCACACTGTTTGCTGGCGTGCGTTTTATCCGCGCCCGACCGGATGTGTTGGGCGTGATTTCGCTCGATCTGTTTGCCGTATTGCTGGGCGGGGCGACGGCGCTGTTGCCCATCTTTGCCAAGGATATCCTGCACACCGGTCCGTGGGGATTGGGGCTGCTGCGCGGCGCACCCGCTGTTGGAGCGCTACTGATGGGCTTTTGGCTCACCCGGCATGCGATGGAACGTAACGTAGGCAAGATTATGTTCGCCTCCGTGGCCGGTTTTGGTGTCGCCACGCTGGTGTTTGCGCTGTCCACTCAGTTGTGGCTGTCGTTACTGGCGCTGTTTGCCCTCGGGGCATTTGATATGGTGAGCATGGTGATTCGCGGCTCGCTGGTGCAGCTTGATACCCCGGACGACATGCGCGGTCGCGTGAGTGCGGTCAATTCCATTTTTATCAATACGTCGAATCAACTGGGCGAGTTTGAATCCGGTCTGCTGGCGGCGTGGTTAGGCGCGGTGCCCGCCGCGGCGCTTGGCGGCATTGGCACGCTGTTGGTGGTCGCACTGTGGATGAAATGGTTCCCGTCACTGCGCCAGCGTCAGCGGTTGCATAATGAACCCGCGCAGGAGGCCAGGGCGGCCTAGCACATTCAGCACACCGCCTCTCGCAAGCCATGGAGAGGCGGAATGTTGACGATAAGTCACATCAGGTGGGCAAAGCCGTCACGGATTTCCTGCTCAGGCAATTCCAGTCCGATAAAGACCATGATGCAGCCGCGCGTTTCTTCCGGCAGCCACTCTCTGTCCCAATCCGCGCTGTACAGGCGCTGCACGCCCTGAAACAGCAGGCGGCGATCGTCGCCGTTGATAGCGAGAATACCTTTGTAACGCAATAGGTTATCGGCATACTTGAGCAAGAAACCTTCCATCACGTCGGAAACCGCTGCAAAATCTACCGCGTGATCCAATTCCACCACGATGGACTCCACGTTGTTCTGTTGCGGTGCCACGAAACGGAACAGCGGCGCTTTCACCGTCAGCTTGTCATTAAGCATAAAGCCATCGACATCGAACAGCAGGCTAAGATCGATTTCGCCGTTAACCACGGTGTAAATCGGCGCACGCGCGTTGATACGCTGCAAGCGCTGTAGCAGTGCTTCATCCTGACCTGCCACGTCGGTTTTGGTCAGCAAGATGCGATCGGCGTAACCAATTTGCGATTGGGCGATAGTGAACTGATCGAGCTGTTGCTGCGCGTGCACAGCATCCACCAGCGTGATGATGCCATCCAGCATAAAGCGTTCACAAATCAGCTCGTTGGAGAAAAAGGTTTGAGTGATCGGGCCGGGGTCGGCCATACCGGTGCACTCAATCACGACGTGATCGAAATCCAGTGTGCCTTTATCAATACCGTCCACCAAGTCGAGCAGCGCATCCGCCAGCTCATTGGCACGGGTGCAGCAGATACAACCGTTGCTGAGTGTGGTGATGGTGCTGGCACGTTCGCCAATCAGCGCATCATCGATCGGCACCTCGCCGAACTCATTCTCAATAACGGCAATTTTATAACCATGGTCGGCATTGAGAATATGCCGGAGTAGGGTGGTTTTACCTGCCCCAAGAAACCCGGACAGAATGGTGACATGAATCGGCTGCGTCATCGCGGCTCCTGATAATAATGCGTTTTCTTCCTGTGCTGAACCCGGTTAACAGCAGCGCATGCCGCCTTTGCCATCGCCACCGTAGCGCGCCTGTTGCCGCTCACGGAAGAACTCTTCGTAGGTCATCGGTGGTTGATCGGGATGGTTGGTCTGCATGTGCTGAACATAGGTTTCATAGTCCGGAATCCCAATCAGCATGCGCGCTGCTTGTCCCAGATACTTTCCCGCTTTGCCAAGATTGCCAAACATAGCTGGTCTCCTAAAAAAACTACCCCGTATATATCTTATACGGGGTAGCGCAACTCGTCATCTTTCTGGCGGGTTAGGCGCAGAAAGTGACAAATCAGTGACCGTTAGAGATCTTCACGCCGCCTGCCGGAACCGGTACATAATCGGTTTCGCCATCGGTACGCTTATCTTCCTGACGCGCTTCAATCGCCACTTTCACACCGTAGGCAATGATGCTGTACACCACGAACAGGAACAGGATGCTCAGGCCCGCGTTGGTGTAGTTGTTGATAACGATGTGGTTCATGTTAGCAATCTGCTGTGCACTCAGGTCAGCACCGCCGTCAGCAATCTTCTGTTTAAACATGTTCGCCATGTAGAAGAAGCCTTCCAGTTGCGGGTTGTCGCTGAACAGTTTCAGGCCCAGCGCCCAGGTGGTGCAGATCAGCAGCCACACAGCAGGCACGACGGTCACCCAAACGTACTGCGTACGTTTCATCTTAATCAGTACCACGGTACCCAGCACCAGCGCCACAGCAGCCAGCATCTGGTTGGAGATACCGAACAGCGGCCACAGGCTCTTCACGCCGCCCAACGGATCGACCACGCCTTGATACAGCAGGTAGCCCCACAGACCGACACAACCCGCGGTACCGATGATACCGGCTACCAGTGAATCGGTTTTCTTCAGGAACGGTACGAAGTTACCCAACAGGTCTTGCAGCATGAAGCGACCAGAACGGGTACCTGCGTCCAGAGCCGTCAGGATAAACAGCGCTTCAAACAGGATACCGAAGTGATACCAGAAGCCCATGTTGGCGCCCGGAATAATCTGGTGGAACACGTGAGCAATACCGACTGCCAGCGTCGGTGCGCCGCCTGCACGGTTCAGAATAGAAGGTTCACCGATATCTTTCGCCGTTTGCATGATCTGCTCAGGAGAGATAACGAAGCCCCAGGAACTCACGGTTGCTGCGGCGTGCGCAGAGACCTCTTGCAACTGCGCCATGATCATCGGCGCATCCGCCGTACCCAACTGGTGCAGGTTCGGCATGGTGATGCCCAACGCCGCTGGCGGGGTGTTCATGGCAAAGTAGAGGCCCGGCTCAATGATGGACGCCGCCACCAGTGCCATGACCGCTACGAAGGATTCCATCAGCATTGCGCCGTAACCGATAAAGCGCGCGTCGTTTTCATTCGCCAGCAGTTTCGGTGTCGTACCGGAAGCAATCAGCGCATGGAAGCCCGACACTGCACCACAGGCGATGGTGATAAACAGGAACGGGAACAGGGTGCCTTTCCATACTGGACCGGTGCCGTCAACGAACTGGGTCACTGCCGGCATTTTCAGATCCGGGTTCAGGATCACGATGCCAATAGCCAGGCCAACGATAACGCCGATTTTCAGGAAGGTAGCCAGATAGTCGCGCGGTGCCAGAATCAACCATACCGGCAGCAGAGCAGAAACAAAGGCATAACCCACCAGCGTAAAGGTAATGGTGGTGTCTTTAAAGGTCAGCGCCGGGCCCCAGTACGGGTCGTGAGCCACTACGCCGCCAAACCAGATAGCCATGACCAGCAGCACGATACCGATAACGGACACTTCCGCTACACGGCCTGGGCGCAGGAAGCGCATGTAGATACCCATAAACAACGCGATCGGCACCGTAGAACATACGGTGAACACGCCCCACGGGCTTTCTGCCAGCGCTTTCACCACGATCAACGCCAACACCGCCAGGATGATGATCATGATCAGGAAGCAACCGAACAGCGCGATGGTGCCCGGAACCGGACCCAGCTCTTTCTTAACGATTTCGCCCAATGACGCACCGTTACGGCGCGTGGAGAGGAACAGCACCATGAAGTCCTGCACGGCACCGGCCAGCACCACACCGGCCAGCAGCCACAGCGTGCCCGGCAGGTAGCCCACTTGCGCCGCCAACACCGGCCCTACCAGCGGACCAGCGCCTGCGATAGCCGCAAAGTGGTGACCGAACAGAACGTTACGGTTGGTCGGCACATAGTTCAGGCCATCGTTGTTCACCACCGCAGGCGTTGCGCGGGTCGGATCCAACTGCATGACTTTCTGTGCAATATAGAGACTGTAGTAGCGATAAGCCACCAGATAGACGGACACGGAAGCGACGATAATCCACAGTGCGCTTACGTGTTCGCCACGGCGTAGTGCTACCACGCCAAGGCAAGATGCCCCGATGACGGCAAGCATCACCCAGGGAATATGTTTGAGTATGGTACTGCTTTTCATAAGACATCCTTCAGGCAAATTAAGTCTTAATGGTCTGTTTTTTAATCTTTATCGAACAATATCGAGCATCCACCACGCCGTTGGCGTCCATGTTGGACAAGGCAGGAATCGTTGACTGTGTGGGGTGTGGTGATGGCGCGACGATACGGCAGTGCGAGCGAGCGCGCAGAACCAATTTGTATCGACGGCGGCATAGCCTATTAAGCGGTTAGAATTGCGCGCTAAGCGGTTGGGGAAAAATGCAGAGTCAGGAACGCCGTGTTCGAGAATACTAAAAACGTCATAAGCGCATCGGGGAATGCGCTTTCGCTACGGTGCGCTGCGTGCCCTCACCAGCACCGCAAGACGCCCACCAAACACGTTGACCAACAGCCCGACCATAATCAACAGCGCACCTGCTACCTGAAGCAGGGTCATGTGTTCATCGAGAAACAGCGCAGCGCTCAGCATGCCAAACACCGGCACCAACAGCGTTAAGGGCGCAACGCGCCAGGTTTCATAACGCCCGAGCAGACTGCTCCAGATACCAAATCCCATGATGGTGGCAACAAACGCCAGATAACCGAGTGCCAGCACCGTGCTCATCTGCACGCTGGTCAGGCTGGCAACTATCGCCTGCTGCCCGTCGAACAGCCAAGAACAGAGAAAGAACGGCCCAATCGGCACCAGTGCGCTCCACACCACCAGCGACATCACATTCAAACCCGCACCGTGGCGGCTCATAATGACTTTATTGCTGATATTGCCAAACGCCCAGGAGAGCGCACCGCCTAACGTCAGCAGCAGCGTGAGCAGCGTTAACCCGGTAGTGGTCTGGTTCAGCATGCCGCCTTCCGCCAGCACAAACATGCCCAATGTCGCGATGGCAATGCCAAGAAAATGGTTCCAACGCAGCACCTCACCCAGCAACAGCGCCCCCAGCAACAGAGTGAAAAAGCCCTGAGCTTGCAGTACCAGCGAGGCGATGCCCGCAGGCATACCGAGTTTTATCGCCAGAAACAGAAAGGCAAACTGGCCGAAACTGATGGTCATGCCATAGGCGACCAGCCAGCGCAGCGGCAAACGAGGACGCGGCACAAAAAAAACGGTGGGCAGCGCCACCAGTGTAAAACGAAGCCCCGCCAGCAAAAAAGGCGGCATCCCCTGCAACCCGACTTTGATAACCACAAAGTTAACGCCCCAGGCAACCACCACGCACAGCGCCAACAGCCAATCTTTTACCGACATTTCATTCCCCAGCGGATGCGCGACAGCTTCGCTCGCGCGATTTCATCATTCTAAAATGAAACATCGCTCACAAAAACACAAGTAAGCGAATCTTATGACTACAGCGCCTTGCCCGTGGGTGAACGGGCGATTATCAACGTTTTAGCAAAGGTCTTTCGCCTGCGTAGAGATAAAAAAACAGAACAGAGTGGCCTACAATGGGGGACGGTTTCCGGTTGACGGCCGGGTTTTGGGTCGTCGCTAACGCCGCGCAAGGCACGGCGTCCATTCCTCGGAGGAAGGTTTCTGTATGAATATTGATCTGTCAGGAAAAACAGCGTTGGTCACCGCGTCCAGCGGCGGCATTGGGTATGCGATTGCAGCAGGACTGGCGGAAAGCCATGCCGAGGTGATCGTCAATGGCCGCAGCAGTTCGTCGGTTGATGCGGCACTGTCCCGTTTGCAACAGCAGTTCCCGCAGGCCCATCTTCGCGGCGCGGTGGCCGATCTGGGCAGTGCCGAAGGGGTAACCGCGCTGCTGGATCAGGTGCCGTTCGTGGATATTCTAGTGAATAACGCCGGTATTTACGGTCCGCGTGATTTCTATGACACCGACGATGCGGTGTGGGAAGACTACTGGCAAACCAACGTAATGTCGGGCGTTCGTCTGTCACGTGCCTTTCTGCCGGGCATGGTGGCAAAACAGTGGGGACGGGTGGTGTTTATCTCCTCTGAATCCGCACGCAACATTCCTGCCGACATGATCCACTACGGCGTATCGAAAACGGCGCAGTTGGCGCTGGCGCGCGGGTTGGCAAAACGGGTGGCGGGCTCTGGCGTGACGGTGAACAGCGTGCTGCCGGGTCCTACAATTTCCGACGGATTCGCCACCATGATGCAAGATGAAGTGGCACGCACCGGCAAATCCCTTGAGGTCTTGGCGCGGGAATTCGTGATGGCGCATCGCCCCAGTTCGGTCATCCAACGTGCCGCTAGCGTGGAAGAGGTCGCCAACATGGTGGTCTATATCTGTTCGCAGCAGGCGTCTGCCACCTCGGGCGCTGCGCTGCGTGTTGATGGCGGTGTGGTCGACGATATTCTTTAACGAATAGTACGCGCTCTTCACGTAAAAAAACGCGGGCTGTTTTGCCCGCGTTTTTCATATCAAACAAACTCACCGTGAACCGGCTTCATCCCTGTCGACGGCAAAGCAGGCAATCAGTTGGTCGCCATAGGCTTTCAACGTGGGTTGGAACTGGACGCAGGTATCAAAACGATGCTGGCAGCGCGCGTTAAACGCACAGCCCGGCGGCGGATTCAACGGACTGGGCAGTTCCCCAATCAGCTTGATACGCTCACGGCGCAGCGCCGGGTTCAAGCGCGGCGTTGCTGACAGCAGCGCTTGGGTGTAAGGGTGGCGTGGGTTGTTGAAAATCGCCTCCTTGCTACCCTTTTCCACACAGCGGCCCAGATACATCACCATTACTTCATCGGCTATATGCTCAACCACCGACAGGTCATGGGAAATGAACACATAAGACAAACCCAGGTCTTGTTGCAGGTCCATCATCAGGTTCAGCACCTGTGCACGCACCGACACGTCCAGCGCCGATACCGGCTCATCGGCAATCACCACATCAGGGTCTAACATCAGACCACGCGCAATCGCGATACGCTGACGCTGGCCGCCGGAGAACATGTGCGGATAGCGGTCGTAATGCTCGGTTTTCAGGCCAACTTTTGCCATCATCGACAGTGCTTTTTCACGGCGCTCTGCCTTGGTCAACTCGGTATTGATCAGTAACGGCTCTTCCAGGATCTGCCCCACCTTCTTGCGCGGGTTGAGCGATCCGTAAGGATTCTGGAACACGATCTGGATCTTCTGGCGACGCAACTTCTGCGCCGCCGGATCCGGTTTCAGCAGATCCTGCCCCTGATAGTAAAGTTCGCCCTCGGACGGGGTTTCGATCATGGTCAGCAAGCGGCCAAGGGTCGATTTACCACAACCCGATTCCCCCACGACCGCCAGCGTTTTGCCACGCTCCAGCGTAAAGGAGACGCCGTCCAGCGCTTTCACCGCACGCTCGGGGGCAAAGAACCCTTTTTTAACCGGGTAATGTTTCTTTAAATCGATCGCCTGCAACAGGTAGTGCTGCCCGGCGGCATTCATGCTCTGGCTCATGCGACGGGCCTCCCCTCATCATCGAGCGGTGTATGACATTTCACCTGACGGCCCGGAATGTCACGCAATTCGGGCTCTGCTTCACGGCAACGCGCACTGGCGTAGGGGCAGCGAGGGTTAAGCAAGCAGCCCAACGGTCGGTCATATTTGCCCGGCACCACGCCCGGCAACGAGGCCAGACGTGCTTTATCGACCGCAAATTCCGGCAGTGCGCGTAGCAACGCCTGAGTATACGGGTGGCGCGGCGCATGGAAGATATCTGCCGCTTTGCCGGATTCCACCACCTGACCGGCATACATCACGATGATGTGGTGCGCCGCTTCCGCCACCAGCGCCAAATCGTGGGTGATCAGGATAAGCGCCATGTTTTCCCGCTGCTGCAACTCCAACAGCAGTTCAATGATCTGCGCCTGAATGGTCACGTCCAGTGCGGTGGTCGGTTCATCGGCGATCAGCAGTTTGGGCCGACAGGCAATCGCCATTGCGATCATCACACGCTGGCTCATCCCACCTGACAATTGGTGCGGATACACGTCTAAGCGAGAAGCCGGATCGGGAATACCCACCTGCGTCAGCAAATCGATAGCACGCTGATAGCGCGTTTTGCGATTACCACCCTGATGCACCTTGATCGCTTCCATAATCTGGTAGCCCACGGTGTAGCAGGGGTTAAGGCTGGTCATCGGATCTTGGAAAATCATCGCCACTTCGGAGCCGACCAACTGACGTCGCTCTTTCTCCGAAATGCTTTTCAGATCGCGCCGGTTAAACTCCAGCTTGTCCGCCATCACTTTGCCGGGGAAATCAATCAACCCCATGATAGCCAGCGAGCTGACCGATTTACCGGAGCCGGATTCGCCGACAATGCCGACCACCTGCCCCTGTTCTACCTGGTAACTGATGCGGTCAACGGCGCGGAACGGGTTATTCCCTTCGCCAAAATGCACCGACAGTTTTTCTACGTTGAGTAATGCCATCTCTTCCCCCGGATCACTGCTTGAGTTTGGGGTCGAGAGCGTCACGCAAGCCGTCCCCCATCAAGTTAAACGCCAACACTGCGAGCAGGATCGAAAGGCCAGGGAAGGTCACGACCCACCAGGCACTTTGCGCAAACTGCAACACGTCGGCCAACATGGTGCCCCACTCCGGCGTTGGCGGCTGTGCGCCCATGCCGAGGAAGCCCAATGCAGCCATGTCGAGGATGGCGTTGGAGAAGCCCAATGACGCCTGCACGATGAGCGGTGCCAGGCAGTTGGGGAAGATATTGATGAACATTTGGCGCATCGCGCCAGCCCCCGCCACGCGGGAAGCGGTAACGTAATCGCGGTTGACCTCGACCAGCACCGCCGCGCGCGTCAGGCGCACATAGTGCGGCAACGCCACGAAGGTTAGCGCCAGCGACGCATTGACGATGGACGGCCCAAACACCGCCACCAGCACCAATGCCAGCAGCAGGCTGGGCAGTGCCAGCATGATATCCACCACGCGCATGATGAGGGTGTCGACCATGCCGCCAAAGTAGCCCGCCATCAGCCCGAGTACCACGCCCATAATCAGCGACAGCACCACCACCAGACAGCCAACCAGCAGCGACAGGCGTGCACCGTACATCAGGCGCGAAAGAATATCGCGACCCACATCGTCGGTACCCAGAATAAACTGCCAGCTACCGCCTTCCTGCCATACCGGCGGGCGCAGCAACGCATCGCGGAACTGCTCGGCGGGCGCGTGCGGTGCCAGCACGTTAGCACCGATGGCGATAATAAACATCAGTGTGACGTATACCAGGCCCACGACAGCGCCTTTGTTACGTTTAAAATAATGCCAGAATTCCTGTAACGGGGTCATCGGCACGGGCGCATTATCAACAGCCGGTTCAGTGACTTGAGTCATCTTCGCCTCTCCCCTTATTTCTTGTGTCGAATGCGCGGATTCACCACGCCGTACAACAAATCGACCAGCAGGTTGACCAGAATGATCATGGTCGCCACCAGCAGCACGCCCCCCTGCACCACCGGATAGTCGCGGCGTTGCAGCGCATCAATCAACCAGCGCCCCAATCCCGGCCAGGAGAAGATGGTTTCGGTCAGAATGGCCCCTGCCAGCATGGTCCCCACCTGGAGGCCGATCACTGTGACCACCGGCAGCATCGCATTACGCAGCGCATGCACCACAATCACTCGCAGACGGCTCAGCCCTTTGGCGCGCGCAGTACGGATATAATCCTCACCCAGCACTTCCAACATGGCGGAGCGGGTCATACGCACGATCACTGCCAGCGGGATCGTACCGAGCACAATAGCAGGCAGAATCATGTGCATCACGGCATCGATAAACTCGCCCGATTCGCCATACACCAGGGTGTCGATCAGCATAAAGCCGGTCAGCGGCAGGCTGTCGTCGAGAAACACCGTATCGCTGATGCGGCCCGAGACGGGCGTCAGATTGAGATTGACCGACACCAGCATGATCAACATCATGCCCCACCAGAAAATCGGCATGGAGTAACCGGTCAGTGCCAGACTGACAGACGTGTGATCGAAAATGGAACCGCGTTTAACCGCCGCCAGCACCCCCACCGGGATACCAACACTCACGGCAAACAGCATCGCGCAGACACCCAGTTCCAGGGTGGCTTTGAAGCGCGGCACAAACTCATCCCACACCGGGATGCGGCTTTTGAGGGAAATACCCAGATCGCCGTGCAGCACACCGTTGATATAGGTGACATATTGCTGCCATAACGGCTTATCAAGCCCCAGCTCAGCCAGCAGCTGCGCATGGCGCTCAGGAGAAAGGCCGCGTTCGCCTGCCATAATCATCACCGGGTCGCCGGGGATCATGTGCACAAAGGCAAACGTCAGTAGGGTAATACCAATAAACGTTGGGATAACCAGCCCCAAACGCCGGAGTATGAACTGAAACATATCCCGAACTCTCTGTATATAAGTGCCTGACGGCTCATAGGCTGACAGGCTTATCAATGCTCACAGCTAGATTTTTACGGGCACCAAAGCCCCGCCCCAAACGCACCAACGGTACGTTCAGGGCAGGGCCAGGGTGCCCATGAAATGGCAGGCTGAATTAATCCAGGGTCACGTTATTGAAGCTGTGTACGCCACGCGGTTCGATCACATAACCTTTCACGTTCTTACGGATAGGTTCATAGACCGTGGAGTGAGCAACAATCAGCGCAGGAGCCTGATCGTGCATCACAACCTGTGACTGTTTGTACAGATCAATACGTTTCTGGTGATCGGATGTTTCGCGCGCAGGCTGAATCAAATCTTCAAACGGCTTGTAGCACCATTTGGAGTAGTTAGAGCCTTTTTCTGCCGCGTCACAGCTGAACAGGGTTGCGAAGAAGTTATCCGGATCCCCGTTATCGCCGGTCCATCCCATCAGCACCGTCTGATGTTCACCCGCTTTGGCGCGTTTCAGGTACTCGCCCCACTCGTAGGTGACAATCTTGGCTTTGACGCCAACTTTGGCCCAGTCAGACTGGATCATTTCCGCCATACGGCGCGCGTTCGGGTTGTACGGACGTTGAACCGGCATTGCCCACAGATCCACAGTGAAGCCATCCGCCATGCCCGCTTCTTTCAGCAACGCTTTGGCTTTTTCCGGATCGTAGGAGTAATCCTTCACATCGTCGTTAAAGCCCCACATGGTCGGTGGGATCAGGTTCTTGGCCGCCTGGCCCGCGCCCTGATACACCGCGTCAATGATGGCGCCCTTGTTTACCGCGTAGGTCAGTGCCTGACGCACTTTCACGTTATCCAGCGGTTTTTTCTGCACGTTGAAAGAGAGGTAACCCACGTTCAAGCCGGGTTTTTCCAGCAGCGTGATGTTCTTGTCTTCTTTCATGCGGGACAGATCGGCCGGGTTAGGATACGGCATGATCTGGCACTCATCTTTTTGCAGCTTGGCATAACGCACGGACGCATCCGGCGTGATGGAGAATACCAGGCGATCGATGCCCGGTTTCTTGCCCCAGAAGCCATCAAACGCTTTGTAGAGAATACGGGAGTCTTTCTGGTACTGCTGTAACTGGAACGGACCGGTACCGATCGGGTTCAGGTCGATCTTCTCCGGGGTGCCAGCTTTCAGCATGTTGGCACCGTACTCTGCGGACATAATCGACGCAAAATCCATCGCCAGGTCAGCCAGGAATGGCGCTTCCGGACGGGTCAGCACGAAACGAACGGTGTAATCGTCCACTTTTTCGATTTTGCTGATCAGCTCCGGCATGCCCATACCTTGATAGTATTCGTAGCTGCCGCCAGACACTTTATGGTACGGGTGGTTTGGATCTTGCTGACGCAGGAAAGAGAACAGCACGTCATCCGCATTGAATTCACGCGTCGGCTTAAACTCTTTACCGTCTTGCCACTTCACGCCTTTACGCAGATGGAAGGTATAGGTTTTGCCATCTTCGCTGATGTCCCATTTTTCTGCCAGACCCGGTTCAATTTCGGTCGTACCGCTTTTGAATTCAACCAGACGGTTATAAATAGGAATTGAGCTAGCATCAAAGGTGGTGCCGGATGTAAACAGTTGTGGGTTAAAACCTTCAGGAGAACCTTCGGAGCAATAGACCAGGGTTTTTGCCTGGAGACCGGCTGCCACAGACATGGCCAGCAAGCCGAGTCCGATTTTGAGCACCCTTGATTTTGCCAAGGATTTTTCCATTACGTGTACTCCATTGTGGATGTTGTGTGTTGATGAAAGTCAGACCAGGATATTTTTACTCGCCGCCGACAAGAGGCCGTTCTCATCAGCATCGACGCAGCGCGTCATGTGGTGGCTGTGGTCTGTACTTTTTGCCCGAAGGCTATATCCGTCATCCTGCAACTCGAATGATTTTGGATATAAAATTCACTTAATAAGGAGGGAGACGAGGCAGTATATGTGAGTGGCCTGCGGATAGGTTTGCGAACCCGGCATCAGCCTGACAATCCGTTGTCCCCCCTTCCAACCCCGTCAATGTGGCAACAGATCACCCTAACGTCAATATAATGGGTGTGGATTTACAAAATCGCCACATCTTCAACAATAGCATACAATCTGAAAAACTATAAAAAAAACTAAACAAAATCATAACCAACAACAAAAAAGCCAGATAATATTCTTCAAGTTTTTGTTAAGGCAGAAATTATCACCACAAAAAAAACATGAAACATCTTATGTCAAATGATGAATCAATGAGCAACAACGCTTGTTAAAAACGTTAATGGCAGGTAAAAATCCTGAAATAACATAAGAATTAGTGATAAGCATCACAGACATCATTAGCCTGGCACTAACTAGTTACGCTACTTGAAAAAACTTCTCATAGCAATTCCTAGCAATATCCATTAAAAATAGACGAATCAACCACCAAAAACCACTTAAAAAGAATGGTTATTTAAATTAAAAATCATATTGTTTAGTTATATTACAAATAGAATAATTTAATAAATAGTAATGCAATCAATTTAACCCTGCCCAGAGAATAAAAATAAATTTAATTACATTAGTTTGAGATAACTTATTTAAAAAAGAGTTGTCGCCGCCCTCACAATTACTTCATTTACTCATGGATGTTTTATTATATTTAACATTTAATCATGACAGGTTACTCAGGGATAATATCTCCACTGACTCAACCACTCACTTTAAGCATCACCTTACTCTTTGATAGTAAAACACTTAGCTTTCTAACAATAAAAACAACCCGTAAATATATAACCCGTTTACGCGGAGTAAACATAATGAAAAGAACTGAAACCGATGTCCTCTATGAGAGCACGCTCGCTGCCGACTCAACGTCGCAACTGTCGTTCTTCACCCAGTTTTTAAAAACTAAAATTGGTGCCGTACCCGTTGCATTATTTATTGCTATCGCAGCAGTCGTTTTTGCTGCCGCGTATGAAGGCTATCTGCCGAGAAATATGATCGGTGGCTTCGCTGTTATTATGACGCTGGGTTTTCTACTGGCGCATATTGGCCATACCATTCCGGTATTTAAAGATATCGGTGGCCCGGCAATCCTGTGTTTGATGGTGCCTTCTATTCTGGTCTATTTTCATCTGTTTAACGACAACACCATGAAGACCGTGCACCTGCTGATGAAGGAAGCCAACTTTCTCTACTTCGTCATCGCGTGTCTGGTGGTCGGCAGTATTTTAGGCATGAACCGCAAGATCCTGATTCAAGGAATGGTGCGCATGTTTGTACCGTTGGTCATCGGCACCGTCACCGCCGTGGTAACGGGTCTGCTGGTGGGTAAACTGTGCGGCTACAGCCTGTATCACACCTTCTTCTTTATCATTGTGCCCATTATTGGTGGCGGTATCGGCGAAGGCATTTTACCGTTGTCCTTGGCGTATTCTGCACTGCTGGGTCAAGCACCGGATGTCTATGTGGCACAACTGGCTCCTGCGGCGGTGGTGGGTAATATCTTCGCTATTTTCTGCGCGGGTATCTTGTCTCGCCTCGGCATGCGTCGTAAGGATCTGAACGGCGAAGGGCGTCTGGTGCGCAGCGACGAAGAGCAGAACCTGTTCACAGTCAACGACACACCAAAACCGGTGGATTTCCATCTGATGGGTGGCGGCCTGCTGATGATTTGCGCCTTCTTTATTATCGGTGGCCTGTTTGAAAAGCTGGTGCACATTCCCGGCCCGGTACTGATGATCCTGATCGCTGTGTTCTGTAAATACAGCCGCGTTATTCCCGCAAGCATGGAAACCGGCGCGCACAGCGTCTATAAATTCGTTTCCAGTTCACTGGTCTGGCCGTTGATGATTGGCTTGGGGATGCTCTACATCCCGCTGGAAAGCGTGGTCGCCGTGTTCTCTGTGGGCTACGTTATCGTCTGCGGCTCAGTCGTACTTTCTATGGCGCTGGTCAGTTTCCTGATTGCACCGCGTCTGAACATGTATCCGATTGAAGCGTCCATCGTCACCACCTGCCACAGCGGTCTGGGCGGCACAGGAGACGTCGCCATTCTCTCGGCGTCCAACCGTATGTCGCTGATGCCGTTTGCACAAATCGCAACGCGCATCGGTGGTGCCTCTACCGTGATCGGCGCAACGCTGCTGATGGGCTGGTTGTTGTAAGCTCAGGTTGCTGACAAAAACTGTCACTACTCCCGATTAACATGGCGGTCTACCACTAAGGAGACCGCCATGCTATCCGCCGATATTTCCATTCTCTATGTCAGTAACGTAATGAAAAGTGCCGACGTCTACACCGGGCTGTTTGGCATCAACCCCGTAGAAAAAAGCCCCACCTTCGCGCTGTTTGTGTTTGAAAATGGCTTCAAGCTCGGCCTATGGTCATGCTATACCGTAGAACCCAGCGTCAACCAGATTGCCAGTATACCTTCGGGTGAGATTGTGTTTACGGTACAGGATAAGTCAGAAGTTGATGCGCTTTATCAAACCTGGGGAGCGCAGCATCAGGTAACCGTGATCCAAAAACCGGCCCAACTCGACTTTGGGTATTCCTTTGCCGTTCTCGATCCTGACGGTCACCGGCTCAGAGTCTGTTTTCTCGAAGAAGAAGCGTAATCGTTGAACGCTCGGTGACATAAAACAGGGCCGCGACAGGGGGGGAATAACTCAGCTTGTCGCGGTCTCTCTTATTCACGTAAATGCACTGATTACTCGCAATACTGGCGCAGCGCGTCTTGTTTCTCGGGCAGCAGGCGGTAGAGATAAGCAGACTGTTCACTAGTGCCGAAAAAATATTCATGGCTGAAAATACGATTTCTTCATATTATCCAAAAAACACTTTTTCGCATAAGCAAATGGCTAAGTCACACACAGAAAAACCAAATAACAAAGAGTGTCACTTCATTGGGCTAAACATTATTACTACATCTATTCAATTATCATTATAAAATTATTTTCAAAAAAACATCCCTGGTGCCGAATACCAAAAATCATGTGCCATTCAACTAGCATACCTAGTTATTATAAAATTACGATGCTATGATAACACCCTCCTGTACAATATATCATCAACACTAACATTATAATGTAGAAAACAGGTAATATAATGCAATCAAAAAATGACATTTCTGAAGAAGAAGCAGGTAACCATCTGAAAAACATTGGTAAAAATTTAAATTATTTGATGTCATTAAAAAATATAGATGCACAATCAATCAGCGATCGAACAGGCGTTGGTATTGCGACCATTAACAACCTTAAGAAAGGGCATGGCAACCCAACGATTATGACACTGTCTTCAATAGCAGATTTCTTTCAAGTAAGCATAGGGGATTTAACCGACAACAATCTTTTAGAAGAATCAAATTCTTATGGAAAAGTAAAATCATTACCATTAATACGATATGATGAAATAGATGGATATCTTGCTAAGACCTTCTTTGCGACAAAAACATATTCCACAGAAGTTGATAACCTGCAAGATGATTCTTTATTCTCCATAGAAATATCAAACAATGCACTATCACCGGAGTTTGAAAGAGGTACCATCTGCATTGTCTCAGCTAATGAAAATGTTTGTGATGGCGATATCGTATTAGTAAAAATTAAAGAATATCCCATATGCTTTCGCCGCGTTTTTGTTGGTGTTAATGGGTTTCAGTTCTGCAATATTTCTCTAGAGTCAGAGATTAACATTACTGAATGTACAGAATATGTCATAGTCGGCGTATTACTTAACAAAATAAATAGGTTAAAGTAAATGAGACTTTATTTATTATTCATAACAAACAAAATTAAACGAATTTTCTCTCCAGCCTTCATTTATACTCTTGATAGAACTGTTGACTATACCAATGAAATAAATTGGGTTTTTAAAGAATATGGCACTCATACTTTTGTAAAAAAGAGTTGGGCGCAACTGAAAGGTGGTTATTTTCTACGACAGGTAAACCCAAGAGATATAGCGATTATCGCTGAGGTTGAAGCGATGAGAAAAATAAATAGTGATAAGTTTTATATCAGTAAAGAAAGTAGAATGGATATATGGACATTAACCAGCACAGGGAAAAAAATTACTATCACTGGTCAAGAATTTATCAAAGATCGTGAAATTGTAAACTATACAGATGTCATGGATGCATCAAGAATAGCCTATCACACCGGATTTAAAAAGGGCAGAGAGATCGCTGAATATCTTTCCACTCCAAGTTTATCAAAAAAAGAAGGAGGTAAACCCACGTTAACGATCATTAAATAAAATGCGTTTCTATAAATAAATTTTCATCAAAAGAGATAATACTGAAACCAGAATTATTCACAACATTGACAGTTGATGTCCCATTTTCCCACTGTGAGCAGAGCGCAGGCGATACAGACACCAGAATGTTCCCTATCTTACGCTGAAACAAAGTATGAGCATGACCCGTACCGATAAATTTTACTGGGCTATCATGACAAATACTCAGCAAGTCATCGGCATTCATCAACTGACAAACATCAACTAATGGTGTACCAACAGGTATCAAATGATGATGTAAGAAAATTGCAATATTCTCACATGCCGTGCCTGTTAAATCCTCCCGCAGCTTGTACAATGTCTCTTTTCTTATTACTCCATAGTCTTCGCCCGGTACAACACTGTTTAGGCCAAATAGCGCCCATGATGCACTAGATAGCTGCTCTACAGTCACTGCATGTTTGGCAGCTTTCATTGCAGCATCTAAATGTTCTATATCGTCGTGGTTTCCAGGCAAAACAGCATAAGGAAGACTCAGCCTGTCCATATTTTTAAAAAACAGTTCATAGCTTAATGTGCCGCCATCGTGAGAAATATCGCCTGTGACAATGATACGATCAACATTAAATATATTTCTATTTGCATTAAAATGGCTGAGAGCATTTATAAAGTTTTCATAATGAATTTTTGCCTGCACGCTATTTTCATCTGAAAAAAGGTGTGTGTCGGTGATGTGTAAAACTCGCATTTAATCTTCCTTATCTTTTTTAGCACCATAAACATTAAATGGGTTATACGATGTTTTAAAATCGAAATGATTTATTTTTTCCACTCTCTTCACCAACCCTACCAAATATATTGCCAAGGGCAATAACAAAATAGATATAACAACTTTATAACTCCATGTGGTAGATATTATATTCACCAACTCATCAAAAGAATACTTGCCCGAGAGGCTAATAGGATAGGATGTCAGCAATAATGCAGCTTGTGTGCACATTGAACCGAGAACATAACGGACAAAAAACCATTGCCCGGAGAATATCACCTTCATTTTAGAGATAATGAAGCCATTTATAAAATAAGAAATTGGAACTGAAAGCCACGACCCAATCATTACGCGCCAAAAATCATAATAAAGCCCGTAATAGTGTTTTGAGATTTCATTGTTGTTAATTTGAATCAATGCATTTATATTTAATAAAATAACATATAACGACTGACAAAAAACCATGATCCATATAGAACGGACAGCCAGCCTGTATCCATAAACCTCAGTGAGAAGCGTTGAAAACAGGAAGCAAAATGAAAAAACAATACCGCTTGCTGTTATTTTAAAATCACCTATTTCATAAACCTTATATACAAGCGTATCGCAGGTTACCATTATGGTAACATTTAAACCAACAAATAGGCCATATAGTTTTAGGTCCGAGCGCATCCATACTCCTCGACTATTATATTTTCTACGCCATATCCAACGGACAGTCTCTGCCAAAGTCATATTCTATTTTAAAACGAATCAACGTTAGCAATTACGGGTTAAACTTAGCATCACTAGAGATTATTTATTTATAGAAAATACTTCTTTATTTAGTCTTGATTGAAATACGAAAAAGAGGAGAACGCTGTGTGGAGATACCAATGCCAACTGATGAGAATACACGAATAATATAGAAAGAACATGATGATAAAAACATCGCGCTATCGCCTATACGATAGCACGAAGAGAGAAACAGCGATTACTCGCAATACTGACGCAGCGCGTCTTGTTTCTCGGGCAGCAGGCGGTAGAGATAGACAGGGCGGCCGGTCGATCCGTAGAGGATATTGGTGGCGAGAATATTAGTATCAGCGAGATATATCAGATATTTACGGCAAGATACGCGGGAAATACCAATCGCGTTCGCCAGCATTTCCGTGGAAAACTCAGCCCCTTGATTGCCTTCAATCCATTCGCAGACGGTGCGTAACGTCAGGCTGGTCAGCCCTTTCGGTAGCTTTTTACGCTCGCCGGCCACGCCGCCGCTGGTGCGACGAATCAGGCTATCAATATCCGACTGAGCAACAAATTCTCGATGTTTCAGCAGATTTGCTTCTTCGCGGTAGGCGGTCAGCGCCTGCTCAAAGCGAGAGAACTGGAACGGTTTAATCAGGTAATCGACTACGCCGTAATGCAGTGCTTTCTTAATGGTATACACATCACTGGCGGAGGAGATGATAATCACATCCGTCTGTTCGCTAAACTCACGAATGGTCGGCAGCAGATCCAACCCGTTATCCTGCTGCATATAGATATCGAGCAGCACCAGATCAATCTCGGAATCCGGCTGCATCAGTAAATTTCGCGCCTGCTGTAACGTTGGCACCGTTGCATAACAGTTGAAACCGGGCACCTGGCTCAGATAGGAACGGTTAAGTTCTGCAACCATGGCATCGTCATCAACAATCAGTACATTTATCATGGTTAAACAGCCTTGGCTTGATAAGGGATATTCACGAAAAACTGGGTATACACCTCAGGTTCCGACTCAAAATCGATACTGCCGCCCACTTTTTCCAGGCTCTGCTTGGTCAGGTAAAGACCGATTCCGCGCCCGGATCCCTTGGTGGAGAATCCTTGTTCATAAATACGGTGCTGATTTTCTGGCGTAATGCCGGGGCCATCATCGCCCACGATGCAGTGCAAGCGCCCATCCTGATGATGGAAACTCACGCTGATTTCTCCGTTTTCCATGTTACTCATTGCATCCATGGCATTCTCAATCAGGTTACCCAAAACGGTGATCAACTCATTGGTGGCATCCATATCGTCGGTCTCGGGCAACAGGCTCTCTTCAGTGATTGATAGCTGGATGCCAAGGTCGCGCGCCCGGTTGATTTTACCTAGTAAGAACCCGGCAATCACCGGCGATTTCACCTTGCGAATAATCGAGCCGATTTCTGCCTGATAGTTGTTCGCCGTTTTTAAAATATAGTCTTCCAACTGCGAGTAGTATTTCAAATGCAGCATGCCCAAAATCACATGCAGCTTATTCATAAACTCATGGGACTGTGCCCGTAACGCATCGGCGTAATAGGACATCCCCGTCAAACGCTGCAACAACTGGCCAATTTCAGTCTTGTCGCGGAACGTGGCGATAGCACCAATCACGTTACCTTTCACCGTCACTGGCACAGTATTGGTCAGCAGCAAGTTGCCGTTGATATTGATCTCTTCATCGCGCTGGGCGATACCACTTTCCAGCACTTGTCTGAGTCGAAGGTGCTCCATCCACTGCTCGCTGATGGTTTCTGCCGAGGCATTGGCCGCCATATTGCCTTGTCGGAACAGCCTGCGCGCTTCATCGTTAATCACCGTAATCCGACCACTGTCATCCACGGCAATCACCCCTTCCTTAATCTGTTTCAGCATGGCGTTGCGCTGTTCAAACAGATTGGAAATTTCATAGGGTTCAAACCCCAGCATGATGCGCTTGTGGATTTTCACCAGCACTAACGTGCCAAGCCCGCCAACTAACGCCCCAGCCAACAGCGCCCAGGGGATCATCCAACGGTTTTCGCTGATCACTTTCTGCACACTGGTCAGCGCAATCCCTAACGCTACGACGCCAACCTGCTTGCCATCATTGTTAAAAACCGGTGTAAATACCCGCAGCGCCGGGTCCAGCGTGCCGCGATTGATCGAGGTATTTTCCAGCCCAAACAGCGCCGGGTAAATGTCTCGCCCGGCAAAATGTTCACCGATACGCTCCCGTTCCGGGTGGGTATGTCGCACCGTGTCCATGTCGGTCACGGTGACAAACAGAAGCTGATTGCGGTGCGTGATGGTCTCGGCGGCGCGTTGCACCGCTTCGGGGTTACCCAATCCTTGCAGCTCATCAATCACCACCGGGGAAGCGGCAAAGGTGCGCGCAATGGCAAACGCCTTATCGCGCAGGCTGTCTTCGGAGAGTTGGTTAATGCGGAAAAACAGCAGAGCATAGACCACCAGCAACACGGCGCCTAGCACGACAGAGACCATCAGAAAAACGGATGTTCCCAGCTTCATCGGTGCTTTTGTCCTGCTCATGTCTTGCTCCGGAATCACCTTGGATATCCTTATCTTAACCTGTTTTGCCATATTTATCGTCCTGCGTTATTGCCCCGCGTGACGGGGCAACGAAAATCGCAGGCCGACAGGGATTACCAGAATCCCAATACCTTCCACCACATACCGCCAATACCCAGCCAGATAGGAATCACAACCAGGCTGATAAAGAAGCCGATTTTCCACCAGGTTGCCAACGGCATATAACCACATCCAAACAGAATCGGTGCCGGACCGCTTGAATAGTGCGTGGTGGACATGAACAGGTTACTGAAGATACCAAATGCCAGCACGGTCAACATCGGCGGTGCACCTGCGGCTAAGGCAATGGAAACGAAGATGGCATACATGGCGCTGATATGGGCAATCGCACTCGCCATCAGATAGTGGCTGTAGTAGTACACCAGCAGCAAGATGCCAAGCATCGGCAACCAATGGAACCCACTGACAGCGTTGCCCGCCAGTTGACCTAACCAGGCGATCAGCCCCATCTTGTTCAGCTGCCCTGCCAGGGTCATCAGCACGGCGAACCATACTACGGTGTGCCAGGCTTCTTTCTCGCCGACCACGTCATCCCAGCTCAGCGCACGGCTCAACAACAGCACGCTCAGCCCCGCCAGCGCGGTCAAGGTTGCATCGATATTCAGCGTGGAACCCAACACCCAGAAGGTCACCAGCCCAAGGAATACGCCTAAGACCACCCATTCGTCACGTGTCATGCGCCCCATTTCACGCAAACGCTCCACGGCAATGGCACGCATTTCCGTGGTTTTTTTCAATTCAGGCGGATAGAAGCGATAGATGAGATAAGGGATCAGTGCCAAGGAGAGAATACCCGGCACCAGCGTTGCCAACGCCCAATCGGTCCAACTGATGTGAATACCGAGCTGCGCCGCCAGCTTCGCCACCATTGGGTTACCCGCCATGGAGGTCATGAACATGGCTGAAGTGATGGCGTTACACTGGAAAATGGACTGCACCAGAAACGCCCCGATACGGCGCTGGGTGCCTTTCTCCGGCGTAGAATCATAAGCCTCAGAGATAGAGCGGAATAGCGGCGTGATAATCCCACCGCAGCGCGCCGAGGTGGAAGGCATCGCCGGGGCAAACAACAGGTCGGTAAACACCAGACCATAAGCCAGACCGAGCGAGCTGTTACCCAGTTTGCTGATGAACAACAAACCGATACGACGGCCAAAGCCGGTTTTGATAAAGCCGCGCGAGATAAAGAAGGCGCAGGCGATCATCCAGATGGTCGGGTCGCTAAAGCCAGCCAACACGTCCTTAATCGAGAGCAAACCAAGGATCGCCACGGACGTCAAACTGAACATCGCCATGGCACCGAGGGGATACGGGGAGAGAATAAGACCAATAACGGTGGCAATGAAGATGGCCATCAGGTGCCAAGCATCAGGCTTGACGCCCTCCGGCACAGGCAATAACCATAACGCGATAGCAATACCGATAATGATGAGGAGCTTAACTAACCTGCTACTGTTTGCAGACATAAAAACACCACGCTAGAAGATTAAAACGGAATTCGTTTTTTCCCACCCAATGCAGTGCGGAGGAGCGGTGTTTCGTTATTCTTCCTTCATCACCCCGATTACCAATATCTTATTCTCTTGATTGTCATTCTAATTCGGTAATAAGGATATTTTGTAAAGCGGATACATCAGCAGCAGAAAAAAAGGCGAGAAAACAATTGGTCAGGGTATTTTTCTCGCCCCATCAAATCGTATGATTAACGTTGAACATAATAAAGTAAACGGCAGTTTAATGATCGTTATTTTACTTACTAAACCGATTTAATAGTTTAAATATATTGGTCATTTAGCATCATGTGTTACGAAAAAAAAGGGCGATCAGTCACAGTGTAATAAATGGAAATTAAGTTATTAGAAAAAGTGATATACTAAATAAGAGAATAACGCGGTAAATAATACCGCGTTATTCTCTCGCTCTAACCCTTCTCACTTACAGGCTCCAAAATAATACCGCCAGCAGTTGAGGGGACATAATGCGCAAAAACATCGCCAGAGGATAAACCGTCGCATACGAGAGCGCGGCGGCCCCGCTGGTGGCATGCAATCCGTTGGCAAAGGCGAGCGCAGGCGGATCCGTCATCGAACCGGCTAACATCCCACACAGCGTCAGATAGTTCATTTTCCCAAGCGTTCGCGCCAACACACCGACGATTAACAGCGGAATGATAGTAATGCAGGCACCGTAGGCCACCCACCAGATACCTTCACCGTAGATAAGGGTATCAAAAAAATCACCACCCGATTTTAGCCCCACCACGGAAAGGAACAGCACAATCCCCAATTCGCGCAATGCCAGATTCGCACTGGGTGGCATAAACCAGTAGAGCTTACCAATGCCACCAATACGCCCGAGGATCAACGCCACCACCAAAGGCCCTCCGGCTAATCCAAGCCGCAGAGCAACGGGGAAACCGGGAATAAACAGGGGCACAGACCCCACCAACACGCCAAGACCAATGCCGATGAACACCGGCAGCATTTGCACCTGCTGTAGCTTCTGCTGGGCATTGCCAACAATATCCGCGACCGCATCGATGGCCGACTTGCGCCCCACCAGGTTAAGAATATCGCCAAACTGCAACGTGGCATTATTGCTGGCGACCAATTCCACACCGGCACGATTGAGCCGTGAAATCACGACGTCGTAGTTCTGCTTTAGATTCAACTCACGAATTTTTCGCCCAAGCACCTTGTCATGCGTCACGACCACACGCTCTACGTGCAGATCGGTACCACGCGTGGAGAGCGACGTATCGACCTCATCGCCTATCACCAGACGCGCCTGATCCAAATCATGTCGGGCTCCTACCAGATGCAGATAATCGCCCAGTTGAATCAAGGTGGCAGGTGCAGGCACCATCAGCGTATCGCCGCGTTTCAGCCGGGAGCAGACAATCGCATCACTATTGAGCATCGGCACATCTTGAATCGCCAACCCCTGCAAGTTCGGGTTGTTCACCTTGATATTCATGGTTTGCAACTGCTCATGGTGATGGCCGTTACGGTTATCAAATTGCCTGGCTTCTGCCTCAACCATGATGCGAAACCCGACGCGCAGCAGCCACATCACCAGCAAGATGCCGCAGATACCTAGCGGATAAGCCATCGCATATCCGGTTCCCATCAGGGTGACCTGCCCCGGATTCGAGCCTAAGTCGGTCAGGATTTGCTGCCCGGCCCCCAGAGACGGGGTGTTAGTCACCGCGCCCGAGAAAATCCCCAGAATAATCGGCAACGGAACAGCGAAAAGCTTGTGAATGATGATGGTGACAATACAGCCCAACAGCACGGTCAGTAGCGCGAAGCCGTTTAGCCGCAGGCCGGAAACGCGTAATGAAGAGAAGAAGCCGGGGCCCACCTGAATACCGATGGTGTAGACAAACAGGATCAGTCCAAACTCTTGAATGAAGTGCAGCATGTCGTTGTTGAGGGTGAACTGGAAGTATTGGGCAAAATGCCCCACCACAATGCCACCAAACAGCACACCGCCAATGCCCAACCCAACGCCGTAGATACGCCAATTGCCTATCCACAGCCCCAATACTGCTACTAACGCCAGCATACTCACGGTCAGTGCGATATCACTCATAGCCGTATCCTTGTGCAGCCGTCTTTCGCTTGAAAATCAGTCTAGACCGACGCGACAAAAGCGCCACTGACAGGCAGTCTGGCAGAAGGGGAAGCGAGAATCCGTGCCTTCCAGCACAAATCCTTATGAGTGATGGGGAAATAAAAAATCACTGTATGATTAAGCAGCTTTGTTAATAATATTTAGCAAAAACAATCATATGACGTGCACATTCAGTCGATTATAATCTACACTCTCCCGTAATTATGATTATTTAGTTCCAAAAATAACGCTAGCTAAACTTTTGTTATTCCTTAAGTGCTCTCAACAAATATCCCCCGACGGCAAAAGAGCAAGGGGGTTGGACCTAGCTAACTTATGGTCATTGTTTACATACATGTCGATTATTGCTACCAAAAAATTAACTAATTAATTGGCTCACTCATTCAACAAAATGATAATCGAAGTGATCAGCGATAATATTTTAAGTGTTTTCCATCATATTTAAGGTTTTATACTTACGATAATATCAATTAAATTAAGCCAGCAGTGATTTTTATTTTAAGATATGTTAAATTTTCACATGGAATGTAGCAACCACGAACTTAACAATAATTAATCATAAAATTATAATTTCATTAACTTAATATGTTTTTTATGGAGGATATTATGTTCAAAATTTTTGAAACCAGTTACAATGACATTAAAAAAAATCATAATAATATATTTCATCTGAGAAGGAAAACTTTCAAAGAGAGGCTAAATTGGCAGGTGAAATGCAAAAATGATATGGAATTTGATGAATATGATAACATGGACACAAACTATATAATAGGAACATTACAATCAAAAATCATTTGTAGCGTACGCTTTATAAGAATAAATAAACCTAATATGATAACACATACTTTCCATTCCTATTTTGGGGAGGTTGATTTTAAAAATGGAAATTATATAGAATCAAGTCGCTTTTTTGTGCAAAAAGATAGAGCAAAAAAATTCTTAAGCTGTGATTATCCAATTAGCACAATCCTTCTATTATCAATGATAAACTACTCTCGCCATCATGGATTTGATGGCATTTACACTATCGTAAGCAAGGCAATGTTGTCGATTTTAAAACGATCCGGATGGAAATTTGAAAATATAAAAGAGGGATGTTTATCGGAACAGGAACGCATCTATTTATTATTCCTTCCGGTTGGAATAGAAAACCAGATGGAATTATCATCAAAAATAAGCGCTAAGCTATCGTGCTCTAATTCAGAGCTACACACATGGCCTCTATCATTGCGGCCTTTTGATTAGATCTAACTCCATGCTAAGACGGATTGCTTGTTTTGCATTAATAACACCAAGCTTTGATGTCACGCTTGCCATATGAAACTTAACCGTCCTTGGTGAGATACCTACAATCAGAGCTATTTCTGAATAAGTTTTACCCATGCTACACCAATATAAAACCTCATTTTCCCTTGTTGTTAATAAGGCTCTGTTCGAGAATGGAGCCTTACTGTTATCAGCATAAAATGTTGCTATTTCTTCATGACTCTCAATGAGCAATAACTGTAATTTACTTTTGTTTTCTTGGATTTCACTTTCCAAATTTCTATTTGAATCCGCGTCAAGGATTAACGATAATGTCGCCAAGTTATTTGCGTGATCGTGCAATACAAATGTATATCCATTCACAATGTTATATTTTTTAGAAAGAGAAAAGATCTTTGTGGATTTGATATCTGAAAAGATTGTAATATCTTCATTCCATGCAAACGGAGAACTACGTCTAAGTGCCATTATCACAACCGGGTCTATATACTGAAATTTGTTATCCAAATAAGTCTTTACCCATTCCTCATGATAATTGGAGATAACAGAAATCTCCGAAAGATTTCTTTTATTTATTATGCTATAAGCGAAAACCACGCCTTTGATGATTTTTAGTTTTTGTTCTAAGTAAGAACGTAAAACTTCATTAGCATTTTTATCAAGTGTAAACCTCATGTGCACTGAACTCATACGATGATTAAAACAGCCACTGTCCAAAGGGACAGCAACACCCTGTAAAAACAGCCTATTTACCAAGTGACATCAACAAATTATAGTACTTATAAATAAAAAACTGGCCACAAGGGCCAGACGGCAAAATAAGCCAACACCAGGAATCTAAAATCTATTCACTCTCAATAAGAGATGAGTCTATAGACAAATTAAAATACATAAATCATATAATAACTCAAAAAAAATCATGTTATACAAAACAATAAAACATCAAAAAATAAATTAACACCAGGCTTTAACCTTAGCCTATCTATAAAAACAAAAATCCCCGGCAAAGCCGGGGATAGGTAACAGACTCGCCGTGTTATTTTACGAATTAAGCCTCACTGGCCGAGTCAGGCGCGTGCGTCAACTCAGGGCGGCTGCCGCCAATGGCGATACGCTGCGGTTGCAGTTCTAGCGGCACTTCACGCACCAGATCGATATGCAGCAAACCGAGTTCAAATTTCGCCTCGGAGACAGACAGGTGCTCCGCCAGCGTAAAGCTCAGGGTGAACGGTTTAAATGTGAGTCCCTGATGCAGATATTCCACTTTCTTCTCCGGCGGCGTCGGCGTACCACTGACCGTCAGACGTGGCCCTTCCACTTCGATCGCAAGTTCGCTTTGCTGAAACCCAGCCAGGGCCAGCGTGATGCGATAGTGGTTGTCGTCTTTTTTCTCAATGTTGTAGGGAGGAAACTCAACGGCCTCCTGACTGCCCTGCATTGAGCTGGCCAATTTGTCAAAACCGATCCACTGACGCAGCAGCGGTGATAAATCATAGTTACGCATAATGTGACTCCTTCTTTGAAGCGAGAGTGTGCCTTCAGAGGAGCAGACAGGCTCCACCGAATTCGCCCCCTAACGGCGGGCGGGCGTTAAACTGGGTGTTAAAACGTTAACGTCGTCTTATTTGATATCAATACGGCGCGGCTTCATCGTTTCCGGCACCACGCGCGCCAGGTCGATGTACAACAAACCGTGTTCCAGATTGGCACCGGTAATTTGAATGTGCTCAGCCAACTGGAATTTGCGCTCAAAATTGCGCTCGGCAATGCCCTGATAGAGATAGTTACGTGTTACCGGCTCACCGTCGTGTGCGCCTTTCACAATCAACAGATTGTCATGAGCGGTAATCTCTAGCTCATGCTCGGCAAAACCAGCGACAGCGATGGCAATGCGGTAATGGTTGTCATCCACCAGTTCAACATTGTAGGGAGGATACCCACCGTTACCCTGACTTTGTCCGGCTTCCAGCAGATTAAACAGACGATCGAAACCGATGGCGGAACGATACAGGGGTGAAAAATCAAAATTACGCATTACAGCCTCCTAAACCTTCAGCGAGGATTGATATGAACCTTCTTTGATAGACAGGCCCTACACCCCATCGGCTACCCTGTCGGCATAGCGTCATAATCTGGGGTTACCATAAAGATGGGGACCGGGTTCAAACTTTCAAGGCCACGATCGACGCAATTTTTCCTTTTCCAAAAAATTTATCGGAAAATGAAGTACTACCGCCACAACACAAAACATGACATCTTACATAGAGCCCATGGCACAAAGGCAAACCATTTCTCAATGGACAGCGATATGAAAGTACTGAGGCGTACTGCACTCTCTTTGTTGATAGCAGGAAGCGGGCTGGCACTTACCAGCGGCTGTTCCAGCGTGATGACACATACCGGCCCCCATCAGGGTTATTATCCCGGTACGCGTGCCAATATGGACGCCCTGCACAGTGAAGATGCCAGTTGGGCCATGACGCCACTGGTGATCCTCGATATGCCGTTTTCTGCCGTTATGGATACCTTGCTGTTGCCTTATGACTATTCGCGTTCGGGCAAAGAAAAGCCGGACGATTCGTTACGTGCTCGTATCCACCATGATGAACAGCTCCCCATCATCCCCGCAAGCGCCGTACAACCAAGCACGACGGCGCATCCGTAACTTGTTTGCTATACGGTCTATCCAACAGACCGATTTTTGACAGACATACCTTTATTTATCAGCATAATAGCGCCGTTATTTCGGGGGCATGTTGCCACCTGAGCGTCTATGGATGTGAAGTTAATGAAGCTAGACAGCCTTTACCGCTTGTTCCACGTCAGCAAAGGGGAATTTATGCCCCGCGCGCGCCAAAAACCTCATTGCCTGAGCCAACTCGCTCAGATAGATAACGGTGGTATTGAATTGACGCATTGCCAACGCATGCCGATGCCCCCTGCTGGCACAATCGCCTTTCGCCAACCGACTCATGTGAAAAGCGTGTGGCTTCACGCCTCTCAGGAAATGATTGTGCTCGGGGGGGAAGAAAAAGCGCTGTGAGCGGTTAAAGGACAGGCATAGACGGACCGCGTGGCGTGCATTTCCAGTTTACGCAATTGGTTATCCCATAAAGTTTATACAATATAAAATATATATTTGTTAGGTTGAATTTCATTCGTCCATTTTTGCTTTTTTGATCTTCAACCAGGGGGTTTTATGTCATGGTTTACCCGTTTGTCTCGCTGGGGAGGCAACGCACTGCTGCTTTCAGGATGGCTGGCAGCCAGCGCACACGCCGCCACCACGCCGCAGCGCGGTGGTGCACTGACGCTGATACTGTCCAGTGAGCCGTCCACATTGGTTTCATTGGCGACTGTCGCTCAACCGGCAATTGCGGTCAGTGGCAAAGTCACGGAAGGGTTGCTGACCTACGATTACGATCTTAATCCACAACCGCAGCTGGCAACGTCCTGGGACATCAGCCCCGATGGTAAAACCTACACCTTTCATTTGCGTCAGGGTGTAAAATGGCACGATGGTCAGCCTTTTACCTCCGCTGACGTGGCCTACTCTATTCAGTTGCTTAAACAAATACACCCGCGCGCCAGAAGCACCTTTGCTAACGTCAGCGATATTAAAACCCCCGATGCGCTGACTGCCGTCTTTGAGTTATCACACCCGGCTCCTTATCTGCTGCGCGCGTTTGCCGCCGGCGAAACACCGATTCTGCCAAAACACATCTATGACGTGCCGGGCAGCGATCCGCTGAAAAATGCCAATAACAATGCGCCGGTCGGCACCGGTCCGTATATTTTCAGCGAATGGGTACGCGGCAGCCACATTGTCTATAAACGCAATCCCAACTACTGGGATGCCCCAAAACCCTATCTGGATCAGTTGATCGTCAAGTTCTCGCCGGATGCCGTGGTGCGCACGTTGGCGCTGGAAACCGGAGATGCGGACATCGCTTACCGCACGCCGGTTGCGCTGAGTGAAATTGCCCGATTGAAGAAAGAGGGCAAACTGGGCTTTGAAACCAAAGGGAACAATTACTCCTACAGTGTCGCCTCGCTGCAATTCAATCTGGATGATAAGATTTTCAAAGACCTGCGCGTGCGTCAGGCGTTTTCTCACGCCATTGACCGGGATGCGCTGGTGCGAATTGCCTACTTTGGCCTGGCGACGCCGACGGCTTCTCCCGTTGCCCCCGGTTTGAAAACCTTCCACGATCCGTCGCCGACCCCCTATCCCTTCGATCTGGCGGCCGCTAACCGCCTGCTGGATGAAGCGGGATACCCGCGCGGCGCAGACGGCACTCGCTTTAGCATCACGCTGGATTACAACACCTATGACGATGCGTTCCGTCGTATCGCCGATTTCACACGGGCGGCACTGGCAAAAATTGGCGTTGCGGTCACGCTGCGCTCATCGGACATTTCGTCGCACACCAAACGCGTCTACACCGATCGCGACTTTGCGCTGGCACTGAACATGTTCGCCAACTTGTACGATCCTACCGCAGGCGTACAGCGTCTTTACTGGTCGAAGAACTACCGCGTCGGGTTGCCGTTCTCCAACACCTCGCACTACGTTAACCCCGACGTCGACCGCCTGCTGGAAGCCGCGCAAACGGAAAACGACAATGCCAAACGCGTTGCGCAGTTCCGCCAGTTCCAGCAGATCGTGATGCATGACGCGCCGGACATTAACCTGTTGTCGCCGCAGTTCATCACCATTTACAACCCGCGCGTTCACGACCATTCGCCAACGGCAGACGGTGTTGAAGGGAATCTGGCGGGGGTATGGGTAGAGCCTAAACCCTAAGAGACTCCCCGCAGCATCAGCGGGGAGGATAACTGGATCAGTCCGCGTGCAGAGATGCACGCGCACCGTTGAGGTGGCGTGCCAGCAGTTCCGCGCACAGATCGCCATTGCGCGTCTCGATGGCGCGCAGAATTTTACTGTGCTCTTCAGCCACACGCTGCCAGTCCCCGCTGCGTGCATTCCATTGATTCCCTTTAAAACGCGTGCGATACAGACGGGCATTGAGATTATTGTGCAACTCAACCAGTGTGGCATTGTGCGAGGCGTGCACCAACGCCTGATGAAAGGCTTGGTTAGCATGAAAATAGCGCAGCGATTCTCCAGCATGAAACGCTGTCATCAGTGCCTGTTCCTGCTGCTGTAACGCGTGCAGATCGTCTGGTGTCGCTTGCAACGCCGCCAGTCGACCCGCCAGTTTTTCCATTTCGGTATACACCACCAGCATGTCTTCAATTTCATTCGCCGCCAGAGACGCCACTACCACGCGCTTATTGGGGCGCAAATCCACCAACCCCTGGGCCGCCAACATTTTCAGCGCTTCACGCAATGGGGTCTGCGAGATTTGCAGGGTGCTGCAAATGCTTTGCACATTGATGGGATCGCCGGGTTGCAGGATGTCCTGCACGATCAGATCGCGCACATAGTCCGCCACGTGGTCGGTCAGCGGCCGCCGGTCAACCACCACGGCGGGAAGGGGAGCCGGGCTGGCCCGGTTTGCTGCGTCAGTCTGATCCATAGCGCCCTCATTGCTGATTTATCGGCCAGGATAACCACAGTGCCATATGCGTTAAATGGCAATGCATAGCTGATAAAGTTTATACAATATAAAATATATATTTGTTAATTTGACCGCAACTTAGCCAACCCTGATTGGCTTGTCAACGGCAAAAAAAACAGAAGGAATCCTCATGCATCTGCGTATTGATACGTCGGTTTCCTGGCTGAAAATGCCCTTGCTGAAACCCATCCCGCAGGTGGTATAACATGAGCACGCATTACGATGCCGGTATCGCGCAACAGTTTGCCGAGCAATACACGCTGCCGCTGGAAACGCTGCGCCGTCGCCAAAGCATGAAGTGGCAGTATCACGCGCTGGAGATTCTCCCCGCCTGGGTGGCGGAGATGGATTTCGCCCCAGCGCCAGCCGTTGCTGACGTATTACGTCACTGGTATCTGGCTCAGGATACCGGCTACCCCTATCGGCAACGCGACCGGGCGGAACATCTGCTGGCGCGCGCCTTCAGCCGCTATACTGCACGCGCGTTTAACTGGGAAACCGATCCTGCCAACGTGTTGGCGCTCAACGAATTGGTGCAGGCGGTCTATTTGCTGATTCTGGCCTTCAGTGAACCGGGCGATGGTATTGTGCTGCAAACCCCCAGCTATCCGCCCTTCTATGAGGCCATCAATGACACTGGCCGCCGCATACAGGCCAGCCCACTGGTGGACAACGGGCAGGGCTATGAAATCGATTTCGATGATCTTGCCAACCAGATTGATACCAAGACGCGCATCCTGCTGCTGTGTAACCCACACAACCCTACCGGTCGAGCACTGCGGCGTGGTGAGTTGGAAAAGCTAGCAGCGCTAGCCGAAGCCCATGATTTAATTGTGATTGCTAATGAAATTCATGCCGATCTGGTGTATCCCGGGCAGGAACATATTCCGTTTGCTACGGTGGCACCGGGCCTTGCGGCACGCACCATCACCCTGAACTCAGCCAGCAAGAGCTTCAATATCGCCGGACTGCGCTGTGCGTTGATGTATTTCGGCGACGGTGCGTTAAAACAGCGCTTTACCCAACGTCTACCCGCCCGGATTTTAGGCTATCCCTCCGGTATCGGTATTGATGCTACCGTTGCCGCCTGGGATCGCGGCCACAGTTGGCTGGAAGGTGCGCGTCATTACCTGCTGGAGCGGCGTGAGCAAGCGATCTCCACCGTGCGCGCCGCACTGCCGGAGGTTCGCGTCCACACCCCCGAGGCAACCTACTTCGCCTGGCTGGATTTTAGCGAACTGCACTTACCGACCGCCGCGGGTGCGTATTTTTTGGAGCATGCCAAGGTGGCACTCAGCGCGGGTGAAACCTTTAACCCCGGCGCAGAAGCCTTTGCACGCCTCAACTTCGCCACCTCAAAGGCGCTGCTGCAACAGATTCTGGACGCAGTGATTGCCGCCTCACAGCGCGCTTAACGGAACCCTAACCATGTCAGACATTCACACCGGCGTAGCCACACCGCAAGCCACACTCGGTATTTTGATGGTAAAAACCCATTTTCGCCGCTATCTGGGCGATATTGGTAACCCCGGCACCTGGCCGTTTCCGGTGCGCTATCAGGTGGTGGAAGAGGCCATTCCACAACGGATGGGGCACCTCGATCAACACGACTTGCTGGAGCCATTTAAACGCGCGGCGCAGGTACTCATTGACGAGGGCGTTGATGGCCTAACCACCAGTTGCGGCTTCCTCTCCTACTACCAGCAAGAGTTAGCGGCCTGGTCACCGGTGCCGATTGTTACCAGCAGCCTGCTGCAATACCCGCTGGTACAGCGCCTGCTTCACGCCGGGAAAACACCGCTGATTTTGACCTTCGACGATCGCGCGCTGCGCGGCGATTACCTGGAAAAAGTCGGGATCCCCGGCGACGCGCACGTGGTGGGGATGGCCCCAGACTCTGAGTTTGTGCGTTCAATTCGTGACGGTGACGACAGCGTCCCGTATGCTATTTTACAGCAAGAAGTGCTGGCTACCGCGCAGCAGGCGCTGGCCCGCTATCCGCAAACCGGAGCGCTGGTACTCGAATGTACCAATTTGGCCCCCTTCAGTGCCACACTGCATGCCCGCTTTGGCTTGCCGGTATTCGACACCGTATCGCTGGTTCGCTGGTTCTATGGCGCGCTGCAACCGCGTGCTTATGATGGGGGAGATAATTGGTGCCGGTAACAGGTTTTCAGCAGGTAACCCCTTCATGACACAACGCTATGACGTTATCGTGATCGGCGGCGGCATCGTCGGCCACGCCATCGCTTATGGTTTGCAGCGCCAAGGCACCCATACCGCGATTCTCGACGGGGGCGACACGGATTTTCGCGCCTCACGCGGCAATTTCGGTCTGATTTGGGTGCAGGGTAAAGGCGTCAATTGCCCGCCTTACAGCCAACTATCCTGTCTGGCGTCCACGCGCTGGCCTGACTTTGCGCGGCGCCTACGTACTGAAACCGGTATTGATTGCGGGTTGTCTCAACCCGGCGGCATCAATTTCTGCTTAACGTCAGAGGCCCTAGACAGCGCGGTGCGCAACGTCAGCAAACTGCAACAGGGCAACCCGGATTTTCGCTATGAGGTGTGGGATAACACCACGCTGCGCCAACATGTGCCTGAAGCATCACACCAGATAGCCGGTGCCATCTATTCTCCCCATGACGGCCATGTCAATCCGCTGCTGACGCTGCGCGCACTGTCTTACGCCTTTCAGCAGGCGGGCGGGCACTATTTTCCATCCCATCCGGTCAGTGAGATTGAAAGCCATCAGGACGGTTTCACCTTGCACACGCCGCAGGGCAAATGGCACGCCAAACGTATCGTTCTGGCTGCCGGGTTGGAAAACGCGCGTCTTGGGGTACAGGTCGATCTCCCGATCCCGATAGAGCCGGTGCGTGGGCAAGTATTGGTGACCGAGCGGCTGGCTCCCTTTCTGCGCTATCCTTCCAACCTGCTACGACAAACGCAGGAGGGCACGGTGATGATCGGGGACTCGCAGGAGCATGTCGGGTTTAACACCCAGACGCAGCCCGAGGTTCAACAGCAGATTGCCCAACGGGCAATACGCGCTTTCCCCTGTCTGGCTCACGCGCAGATCGTACGTACCTGGGGTGCGTTGCGTATCATGACACCAGATGGTTTGCCGGTTTATGATGAATCCCGTCGCTACCCCGGCGCGTTTGCCGTCACCTGCCACAGCGGTGTTACGCTGGCAGCGTTGCATAGCGAACTGCTTCCGGCATGGATTTTAGGCGGTGCACTTCCTTCGCTTTTCGAGGTATTTCATGTCCAGCGTTTCCCGGTTCCAGCCGCTACCCACGGCTGATACACCGCAAATCACCCTGTGGGTGAACGATGAACCCATTACCGCACGCGCTGGCTGGACGCTGGCTGCCGCGCTGCTGGCAAACGGCATCACCACCACGCGCCATACTGCCATTGATCAGCAGCCGCGCGGCCCGTTTTGCATGATGGGCGTCTGCTTCGAATGCCGTGTCACGGTCGATGATATTCCCAACGTACAATCTTGCATGACGCCAGTGCGTGACGGTATGCGAGTGACCCTGTCTCAGGGCGCGAGGGTACTATCATGACCCAGACCACGGCAGTGAATACCTGCGATCTGCTGATTATTGGCGCAGGCCCGGCCGGGCTAAAAGCCGCGCAAATCGCCAGCGCAGCAGGCTTATCCGTCTGGCTGGCCGATGAGAATCCGTTACCGGGCGGTCAACTGTTGCGACAGGTCACCCAGTCACCGTTTGCCAACCCGCAAACCCTGTTCGGCGAAGAGTACGGCGCGCGCCGTAGCCTGGCAGAAGTCGCTTTCTCTCCCCACGTGCGCTATCTGGCGCGCACTGCCGTCTGGCAAGTGACGCCGGAGAAACAGGTCTATCTGCTGGAACAAGGCGAGTCGCCACGCCAGCATGTGGTACAGGCCCGTTTTATTTTGCTGGCAACTGGCGCACAAGAACGCAGCTTTCCGCTGCCGGGCTGGACATTACCGGGCACGATGACCGTCGGTGCCGCACAGCTGTTAATGAAATCAGCGGGATTATTACCCCCTGCGGACAGCATTCTGGTGGGCAACGGCCCACTGCTATTACTGTTCGCCGCGCAGGTGGTTCGCGCGGGAGGCCGAATTCAAGCGGTGCTGGACACCACGCGCCCGCAAGATTATCTGCGGGCGCTGCCACGCTTGCCGAAGGCATTACGTCATACCTCGCGCGATCTGTTCAAAGGCATCACGCTGCTGCGCGAACTGCAACGCGCTAAAGTGCCTTATTATTCCGGCGTGACCGATATTGCTATTGAAGGAGAAACGCAGGTCACCGCCGTGCGCTTTTCCCATCGGGGCCATCCAATACAGCGCGTTACTTCAACGGTATTGAGCCATATCGGTGTGATTCCGGCCACGCAGTGCGCCAATGCCCTCGGTTGCAAGCTGGTTTGGGATGATGAGCAACACCACTGGCAGCCGGAAGTGGACGAGCGCCAGGAAAGCAGCCAGCCCGGTATCTATCTGGCAGGGGACGCGGGCGGCATTGAGGGTGGAGAGGCAGCAATTCTCAGCGGGCAGCTTGCCGCATTAAGCATTGTGCATGCAGCAGGAAAACTCGCAGAAGATGACTATCAGCACCAATCTACTGCACTGCGGCAACAGCGCGCCGCGCTGCGTTCACTGCGCCCCTTTCTGGCAGCGCTTTACCCCATTCCCAAACAGGCACAAAAACCGCATGACGACGTGACCATCTGCCGCTGTGAACAGGTGAGTGCCGGGGAAATTCGTCAGGCCGCGCGCGCGGGCTGCGCGGGCATGAATCAGTTGAAGGCGTTTACTCGCTGCGGCATGGGCCCCTGTCAGGGGCGTATGTGCGGGCATAACGCGGCGGCTATTCTGGCCGACACGCAGCAGCGCCAGGTATCAGAAACCGGATATGCACGCGCCCGTTTTCCTCTTAAGCCTGTCACGTTGGCGCAATTGGCGTTCAGCAATGATGATAGTGAGGCGTCAACTTAGTGTCGCAAAGCGCCTATCCCAGAGAGCCTGATGGGAGAGGCGTTAAATCTCTTCAATACATTTATCACCGATGACGTCGGCAACTTTCAATTGTGCGAACGCTTCTTTAATAAATTCACACCGGTTCAATTTGTCCGTATTACGTCCGTGAATAAACGACACCTCGATAAGGGTACGGTAGTGACGATTATCTTCATCGAGCCACTCCTCCGTCCCTGCAATTTTATTGCCTTTCACGGTGAGTCTATCGGCATAAAAACCAGAATATAAATAGTAACGACCGCAATAATAATTATCGTGGGGCACACAAACGATATCCCAATATTGACTCAACAATGCGTTAACATCTTCCTTATTTCTATTACTGCCAAAATATAAAAAATAGGATCGCTTCACGCAACGTGCCTCTTGTTTTTTTAATCGCGTATTACACGGTGTGTTCAGTATTCGCAAACACGAAAACTGATGGGATTGTCAATCAGCAGCCATGAAAAAAAGTATACTCGGATCAAGAGTATACACATATCACATGACGATTTTCTTGCATTTTCGCGGTGATTACCGCGATATGACGCTGATTTTTACGAGGAAAGGTCTCCCAACGCCTGACGCCGATGAATTAACGTCATGGGAATAATGGCTCGCGCCAGCGGATTTTCTCCGTGCAAGGCGCGCTGCATCAGCGTAAATGCCTGCTCCGCCCAAGCGTCTTCATCCTGTCGCATTGACCAGAGATTATTGGCAAGAAAACCCAACATGGCGTGCTCATCGAAGGTGCCAATATTCATGTCGGCCGGAATCGCGCCATAACGTTCTCGAAGCGCGCTCAGAACCCCTTCCAACACCGGCAAAGATGACGCGATAAAAGCTTTAGGCGCTTTGGCATGGTGCGCAAGAAAGGTTTGCATCATGGCGATACCGTCTTCGCGGCGGTTGTGCTCGGCCTGCAAGATCCACTCAGTTGGGGCTTTGATGCCGTGGCGCAGCAATGCCTGCTGATACCCTTTTAGACGCTCCTTGATCGCAGGCTGCCGGGTGTCTCCTGCCATAAAATAGAGTGGCTCATCGCTGAGCGTTATCCCGTTGTCGAGGTTTCGTGCCAACATCGCCTGCGCCAGTTGAACGCCGCCCTGCAAGTTATCACTCACTACCAGAGAAACGTCCTCCGCACCGAAATCACGGTCCAGCACCACCAACGGGCGGTTGGCCATTTTCACATGGTGCTGTTGTGTTTGGCGCGAGGAAGGCACGACAAACAGGCCGTCCACGTTACGTTGCAGCAGCGCATCGACCAGCTTGTTTTCATACTTTGCATCACTGTAGGTACAGCTGATCATCAGTTGATAGCCTGCGGCCCGGCAGCGGATCTCCAGTTTCTCTGCCAACGTGGAGAAAAACGGGTTGGAAAGGCGGGGAATAATCAGACCCAACGTATCGGTTTTATTTAACTTCAGGCTGCGCGCCGTGTAGTTAACGGTATAACCATGCTCCGTCACATAATGGGTTATCCGCTGCTGCGTCTTGGCACTGATACGGTATTGCTCGGCTTTACCGTTCAGCACCAGCCGAACGGTGGTGATGGAAAGATTTAAATCATTGGCGATCTGCTCGACCGTTTTTGCCATAGTTATGCCCTAAATAACACCACCCCGAAGGGCGTTTCCCGCTGGGGAAACGCCGCTCGCAGTATAACATCGCACAACTACGCGACCAATAACGCACGACGGTTTACACCCCCGGCTGATTACTCTGCGCGTCCTGCTTTTTTTTCAGCCCTTTTTGACGCCAGTTTTTCCACATCGGTGAAACGATGGGCAGGAACAGGGTTAATACCGCAATCACAATGAACGTGGCACACACCGGGCGCGTAAAGAATATCGACACATCCCCTTGCGACATCATTAATGAACGCCGCAGGTTGGTTTCTGCCAACGGGCCAAGGATGATACCAATCACAATCGGTGACATGGAGAAATCAAGCTTGATCAGGACATAGGCCACCAGCCCTGCGCCCATCATGACGAAAACGTCAATCATGCTGTGGTTAACGGTGTAAGCTCCCACGGCGCACAGTAGCAAAATCACGGGCACCAGCAGCGTGCGCGGCACATCCATCACCTTCACGAACAGCTTCATGCCCATGAAACCCAGCAATCCCATGAAGATATTCGCCATCATCAGGCCAATAAAAATGGTATTAACTTCAACCGGATGCTCAGTGAACAGCTGTGGCCCCAGCGCTAACCCCTGCACCAGAAACGCGCCCATGATGATGGCCGTCGCGCCATCGCCCGGTATACCCAGCGTCATCAGCGGCACCATACTACCACCGGAGACAGAGTTAGCCCCCGCTTCGGGTGCAGATACCCCTTCCGGCGAGCCTTTACCAAACTCTTCCGGGTGTTTTGACCACCGTTTGGCTTCGTTATAGGAAATCCAGGAGGAGATATCGCCGCCCACGCCGGGAATAGTACCGATGCCAGTACCGATAATGGATGAACGCACCCAGGTGGGCAGACAACGCTTGAAATCGACCCATGTCGGTAAAATACGGGTGATTTTTGCCACAGACTTTGGTACTACAGCGCCTTCACGAAAGTGTTCTTCAACGCTGAGTAACCCTTGGGAAAAAGCAAACAACCCTACCAGCACCGGAATAAACGAAATACCGCCCATCATATAAACGGAATCAAAGGTAAAGCGCATGCCGCTGGTCATCGGGTCCAGGCCGATCGTGGCAATTGCCAGCCCGATACCGCCACCGATTAACCCTTTGATGATGGACTGCGATGAGACGCTGGTAATGATACTGATACCGAAAATCGCCAGCGCAAAGTATTCCGGCGCAGAGAATCCGGTCGCGACGGTCGCCAGCATCGGCGCTATCACAATCAACGCGATGGTACTGAATATACCGCCGAACAGCGATCCCATCGTGGACAGCCCCAGCGCACGCCCGGCTTCGCCGCGCTTAGCCATCGGATAACCATCCAGCACGGTGGCGGCAGAGGCGGGCGTACCCGGTGTACTGATCAGTATCGCGGTGATAGAGCCGCCATAAACGGCACCGCAATACACCCCTAGCAGAAGAAGAATCCCGCTCACCCCCTGGAAGGAGTAAGTCAGCGGTAATAACAATGCGATACCCATATTGACCGTCAGGCCGGGAATAATTCCGATCAGGATGCCCGCAAGCGCCCCGAGAAAAATCACGGCAAGCGTGTCAACGCTGAATACCACGGAAAACGCGGTAAGGACTTCGTTCATGATACTGCCCTTCTTTATGTTCGCGACATGTTCGCAACAAGCCTGTGCTTGCGTATAGCACATGGCCGAAACACCTGGTCGTTAGAAGCCCAAATCACTAAACTCAGCCGTTGGTAGCGGCGAGTTGAACAGATAGGTGAAAAACAGGTAAACCGCCGTGACGATGAGCAGCGTGGAGAGCGCAACAAACCAGACACGCTTTTCTTTCATCAGCACCATGGTGCAAGGAATAAAAATCACCGCCGAAATAATGAATCCCGCCCAGGCCATCACGATGCCGTAACCCACCGCCAGCGCGCCGATCAGGTAGGCCTTGCGCACATTCACCGACGAGAAATCGATGCTTCGGTCCGCCATCAGACGGTTTTTCAGCACCACGCCCCATTGCAGCACGCCTAGCAGAATAAACAGGCACGCCAGCCCAAAGGGCCAATAACGCTCGCCCGGAACGCCATATTCATCAAGCATCGACATATCACGGGACAGGAACAATATCAGCAGGCCAAACCCCAAGGAGAACAGGCCGACTAACACATCATATTTGCGCATAGCAATTCTCCCGCTTGTCGGCACTGAGCCGACAAGCGTATCGACAGCGTTATTTCTTCAGCGTATCGGCAATAAGCTGTTTGTAGAGCTCATCATCTTCACGCATCATGTTGTAAGCGTCCTGTCCGACAATGGTCACTGGCATGATGCCCTGTTTTCTCACCGCATCCTGATAAGCGGGGGTATTGACCACTTCGGTAAAGGCTTTAACCAGCTGTTCGGCCACTTCCGGCGACACTTTCGCTGTGGTCGCCAGCACGGCCCAGGCGCGCATCTTGACGTTCACATCCAGCCCCAACGCTTCTTTGATGGTCGGAACGTCAGGCACCAGTTCAAAGCGTTTCTCATCCATCACCGCCAGCACTTTGAGAATGCCAGCGTCAACCTGCGATTTCACCGCGCCCGGCGTGGTCAACACCGCATCAATGTGCCCACCAATCAGTGCGGCAATCGACGGCCCGGTGCCTTCGTTATAAGGAATATGGTTGAATTTGGTGCCGGTGGTTTTCTCAATGTTCACCGCAGCGAGATGATAAATCGCACCCATGCCCGAGTTACCCACCTTGAATTTACCTGGCTGCTGTTTGGCAGCATCGATAAAGGCTTGCAGCGTGTCATAGCCCGCATCGGCACGCACCACGATAGCCACTGGGTCGGCAATGGTGGTGACCAACGGGGTGAAATCTTTATAGGTGACCGGTGATTTATTCTGGTGCGGGAACATCGCCAGCTCCACCGTGGTCATCACCAGTTTGTAACCGTCTGGTTTTGCTCTGGCGACTTCAATCAGCCCGGTGATACCGTTGCCTGCCGGTTTGTTTACCGGGACAAAAATCACCCCTTTCGGCAAATGATCCTTGGAATATTCGAGCAGAGTTCGGGCAGAGGTGTCAGTACCGCCGCCGGGGTTTTTGGGAATAACCACTTCGATGTTTTTCTTGGCATAGCCGATCGTCGAGGGTTCCGCGAACGCCTGGTTCGCGCAGAACGGCATCACTGACGCCAAAAGCAGGATCAAGGTCTTCTTCATTGTATTCTCCGTTCTTATTGGTAGGGTCGGATAAAAAGGGATAACTTACTGCATAATGTTGATTTTCTGATAAATGATGTTGGTTCGGTTCCAGGTATATGTGATGTGAAGCGCATTTTCTTCGCAAACGATCGCTGGATAAGAAAATTCGCCGTTCTCCGTTTCCAGTGCGCCCGCCATTTCCCACTGTTCACCGTTATCGCGGGAAACCGCCACCGACAGCGGATAACGTCGGTTCCAGTTTCCGGTGATCGGGTTAAACACCAGCACCAGACAGCCATCCGGTGTGCGTACTACATCTATCCCACTGTTATTGTTTGGTAAAGTGGTGGCGTAGGCGGAGCACCAATGCCTGCCGTAGTCGTGTGAATCACTGCGGTAAACCTGTCCCCGGGTACTGCGCATCAGCACATGCACATGGCCCGGTGACGACTCCCACGCCGTCGGTTGAATGACACCGTCCCACTGGAACACGCGGTTCAGGTCATTCTCCCACAGCGCGTTCTGCTGCAACCCCTGCCAAAGCTGCTGTTCTTCGCTCGCGGCCGGCGCCTGATGTTGTAAAGGAATGGCGGCTTTATGCCACGATAAGCCGCGATCGCCGCTGATATCGACAAAAGCATCCCAATAACGCTCATCCTCCACCGATCCCGGTGCCAGCCATTCGCCGTTCGACATCACCAGCAGCTTGTTCTTCACTGGACCGCGCGGTAACGCATCGTTTTCCACCAGCGCAACCGGCGTGGACCAGCTCACGCCGCCATCGTCAGACACAGCAACCCGCGTCAGCCAATGGTGCACGTCCGGGCCCACCTTATAAAACAGCCAGAGCCGCCCAGCTTGCCAGTGCAGTACGGGGTTCCAGTGTGCCAGCCCCGGCTCAGCAATCGCCCGCTGCGGTGGTAACCACGTGCCCTGCTCACGGCGAGACAGCCAGATGGCGGTGTCTCCCGCCCCCTCTTTGGTACCGGCAAAGTAGGCCACTACCACCGTTTCCTGCGGCAGCAGGGCCAGGGTAGAAGCATGGCAATTGGCGAAATCGCGTTGATGCGCTGGCAGCAGCGCTTCTCTCGTCAGTGTGGTCAGCATCAGCATCTCCTTTTACGGCTTCGTTAAGCGCTGGCCCAGCGATTCTCCCAGACGCATCATGCTATCAATAGCGGCCGGGAAAAAGGTGGAGGCATAACCCGCGCTGTTACGCACTCGGCAAGCATGGGTCGCAAAATTTCCCACCTGCTGCTGGAAATATTTGGCGCAGGCCGGGTAATCAAGGTGTTCTGCCAACGCCGCCGTCGCCAGATAATCCGCCAGTGCCTGCGCCTGTTCCGGGTGCGTGCGCCAGTTTTCATACAGCCAGACATAAAGCTGCGGATGGAAATTCGCCATCACGCCGCTGTAAGCCTGACAGCCAGATTGAAACGAGGCCAACAACGTCTGGCTATTGGCGTTCGCCAGGTGCAGGCGGCTGCCCTGTGATAGCGCCAGACGGCGGCGAATGGTGGGTAAATCACAGCAGGTATCCTTGATAAAGGTGTAACGCTGACTCTGTGCACACCAGGCAACCGTCTCGTCTGACAGCAAGCGTTTATAAGGATACGGGCATTCGTAAATCCCCAGATCCACGGACGTGGGTAACTGTGCGGTCAGGGTTTGCAGCGCCTGCAAGGCCTGCTCGTCGGATTCCCCCTGCAATGCCAGACGGTTACTGATGAGAATCAGGCCATCCACACCGCTTTGTGCCATGCCGTTCAGTTGATCAACCTGCTGCGCCACGCTGTTGGCAGTATGGCCCGAGGCCACCACCGGCACACGCCCATCCACCTGTTGCACAATAAAGCGCACCAGTTGCTGTGTTTCACGATCGCTCAGGAAAAACATCTCACTGGATTGGCAAGCGGCGAACAGACCGTGAACCCCTGCCGCGAGATACCATTCGATCAGGCGAGCCAGTGAGTCATAATCAATTTCCCGCTTCTCATCAAACGGCGTCAGCATTACGGGCCAAATGCCGACATACTTTTGCTGTGCATCCTGTTTCTGGGCCATGGCGATTCTACCTTAACGAATTATAATTTTTAGCGTTTTCCCCGGTATTGCCCGGCGCACACACAGAAGTAGCGCCGGGATAAACCCCACAGGCAAGAGCCACAAACGCCGAGCATACTCTCGCCTGACAACCTGTTATTTTGACAGCAACTGCCAGGCATCCCCGGCGGTATAAACCTTGATATTCTGCGTCAGCGCCTGAGCAACATAGGCTTGCAGCACTTCCGGCAGCAACGCCTCGTCAACATAGGCAATGGTCAGGTGGTTACTCTGGTGCCCGGCCATCAGGTCATTGCGGCTCACGCCATCGAGCACGGCATTAAGCAGCGGCCACTCGTAGTTGGTGGCGCGACGGCGGCGCTCGAACTCCCCTTCAGGCAACTCAACACCGGTGCCGGTACCAATATGCATCACCACCTGGGTGCCCTCATAGTGCGCACGCGCCCAGATAAAGCGCCCGGCTTTACCCTGTCCGGCAATGGTCGAACCGCCGTACGGGAAGAACATGGCAGGCTGACGATACCCAGTGGCCCCCGCGATACCGCCCTTGAGGTGAGCAAATGGTACGGCACCAGAGATTTCCAAATCCCAGTAGAAGGTGCCCTGATAGTCGCTTCCCCAGCGAATATCATGCAGCGTGGTTTCTGCCGGTAGCCCCAAACCTTCGAGCAGTTGCCCCAACATCACCTGCGGAATGGCACTGCCCATATCCACTTCGTTCACGCAAGGAATAGCGCGATCGGGCCAAATGGTGTCACCGTTCTCATCGGGGATAGGGAAACGCGCCTGGTTGCCAATTGCACCTTCCGCGAAATCGGAGGCCGCACAGCTGTCTTTCAGCCCCTGTTGATACTGCACGCCGACGGCTGAAAGCCCAAAACGTTTCACAAAACGCGCCATCGCGATCATCATGGCGCATTGTTCAAGCACCTGTTCACGCGTCAGCTCACGGCGACCATCCTCGCCAAACTGGAACTGCATACCACGCGCTTCATACCATGCCAGACATTCTTCACGCAGCGCGGGCGGGACTTTTGCCATCTCCACCAACAGCGCCGACTGCGACAGCGATTCCACCGGAATGCCGATATCCACCATCGCTTTAAGCGGGAATACCCCATTGATCATCCCCATGCAGAAGGTATCAAACAGCCCGACAATCGCCTTGTGACGTAAAATATGCTCACCGACCTGACGACCGATTTGTCCTGCTTCGCTGGCAACCACCGGATGGGTCGGCGCAACCGGGCGCAGATAACCGGTTTTATGGCTGACCGCACCATCGCGCAGCCAGGTTTCCAGTCCTTGATGGAAGAACGCGTCATCAAAGGTTTCTGACCACAGGCGTGAGAACGGGCGCTCCAGACTGGTGAGGCATCCCGCCATACACAGCATCCCCACCAGTCCCGGCCAGGTGCCATCAAAGTTTGCCAGCAGCAGAATCGGGCCACGGTGGTGCACCAGCGATGGCGCGATGTGGTGGGAGTACTGCCATGCGGTCAGCAGCACAATCACCGGTGCGTCCGGATCGATGGCGGCGAACAGATCGCTCCCCTCTTTCTGGCTGCTGATAAAGCCGTGACCGCGCTCATTATTTACCGCGTGCGCACGCTTCATCTGATAGCCCAGTTTTTCCAACGCCACCCCCAGGCGCGCTTCATAGTCACGCTGCGTCGGCCAGCAGGTCACATTAGCGGGCTCGCGCAGGTCGGCGTTGGTCACCAACAGCACCTCATTGGCTTGTGCGCTAAGGGTGGCCGGGGAAGGGGGGAGATGTAATTTCAACATGTTCTGCTCCTGATTCAAATAAACGCTCTCAAGGCTGCCGCCGCGCGACAGCGCTCGGTTAATCCTGCATCAGCCGTTGTGCACGCTGCACATCGTCATACATCTGGAGATAGACGCCATATTTAGCCGCATGGAACGCACCGAACTGCGGGTCTGTAGCAATGGTCGCGCCAGCACGTACCAGCGCCGCCGCAGCCGCTGGCAACGTGGGGTAACATTCCGCTGCCACCGCCCCCAGCAACGCCGCACCGAGCGTGACCGCATCTTCTTCACTCGCCAGATGAATGTCGCAACCGGTGATATTGGCGTATTCCCGCAGCCAGAGCGGGTTCTTGGTGGCCCCGCCGCACATCACCACGCGGGTAATCTGATGCCCGGCCTGATTCATGCTGTCGATGATGTGGCGCGTGCCGTAGGCAATGCCTTGTAAAGTGGCAAGATAGAGCCGCGCTAACGCATCCGGCCCCTGTTCCAGCGTCAACCCGTAAACCGCACCGCGTGCGTGTGGGTTGGCGCGCGGTGAACGATTACCATGATGGTCAGCCAGCACATGCACGTGGCGAGTCGGGAAGGGCTCACGCAGCTCCAGATCGTCAACCCAATGATTCAACAGGGTATAAACGCTGATGCCTTGCTGTTCCGCCTGCTGCTGCGCATCGGCCCAGCTCGCATGCTGACGTAGCGTCCACTCCACCAGCGCCCCGGCAGCACTTTGTCCGCCTTCACTCAGCCAGCCGTTTGGCAACATGGCACCCCAGTAAGGCCCCCATACGCCGGGCACCATCACCGGTTCACGGTTAACCAGCATGTGGCAGTTGGACGTGCCGCTGATCAGCGCCAGACTGCCCTCGGGCTGACTGCCCACCAGCGCCAAGCCGCCCGCATGGGCATCTATCATGCCGCTGGCAACAGCGACATCGGTGCTCAAACCGCACGCCAGCGCCACATCAGGCTGCAACTGCCCGGCTTTGACGCCCAGATCTAAAATGGTGGCGGGGATTTTCTCCGGCAAATCATCAAGACCAACCGCCTGTAACAACGGCTGGCTGAAACGCTGCTCGTGCGCCAGGTAGTTCCATTTGCAGGTCAGGGTACATACGCTGGCAACATCGGCCCCGGTGGCGCGCCACACCAGATAGTCAGCCAGATCGAACAGCCGCCAGGCCTGACGATAACGATCGGGGAAATGGCGCTTGAGCCACAACACTTTTGGCAATTCCATCTCGATACTGACTTCACCGCCGACATAGCGCAGTGCATCATCGCCGGTCGCATTGATGTCAGCGGTTTCCAGCGCGGCGCGGTGATCCATCCACATGATGATGTCGCGCGCGGCTTCCCCGTCTTCGGCAACGGAAATACTCTCTCCCTGCGCGCCCACCACCACCAGCGAGCAGGTGGCATCAAAGCCAATCGAACGCACGCGTTGCGGCGCAACACCGGACAACGCTACCGCTTCTTTGACAACCGCGCAGACGTTCTGCCAGATCTCAGCAGAAGATTGTTCAACCACATTGGCGCGAGGATGGAACTGGCTGATGGGACGCACGGCAAACGCTAACCGCTGTCCCTGACTGTCGAAGACACCGGCCCTGACGCTGGCAGAGCCAACATCCACACCAATAAAGCATGCGGAGCTCACTGAAGAGGGGTTAACTCCTTTTTCGATAACGGTTTTTCCGCTGAAATCTGCGTTATTCATTGCGTTAACCTCATTGCTAACTCGAGTTAGCAATCTATTTCAAGGTAAACACAGACTCAACGGGTTTAGCCGCGATTTGTGAGATTGATCGAGGTACAAAAAATAACCGATTGAAAGTAATCAGGTTAATTTTGGCAACTGCTAACAATTGGATAACAAAGCCGTAGCGGTTGTTAAGGTACATCACGGGTATCAGCGCGACAGCACTCATGAGATAAAAATCTTGGCTTCAACACTGTCAGCAAGGTGAAACAAGATCGAAAAGAAAAACCATGACAAGCAACCCACTCACCGCCACGAATGCAGTGATAAATATCACAACAAACGACACAAACAGCATCAAATGTTAATCAAATAAACAGAGATAATGATTGATGTGATTAATGAAAAGAAAAGCAAGATAATGTAAAGAAGATACATAAAAAACAAATAATCAATTGATTAATAACATTAAAATTAAAAACACCCATTAAAAACAATTTCAAATTTATTGAATGAATTTCTCAATAACATCCGTTTTTTAATTTTTTAGCATGGGCGTAACATTCATTTCATCGAAAGACATCCTCTTTCAACAACACATTCAAAAACAGGATAAGACATCATGAAAAACGTAAAAACCATCGCTGCTGCTGCCGTACTCGCTTCCCTTTCCTTTGGTGCTTTTGCTGCTGAAAGCGTTAGCGCTCAACAAGCCACTAAATACCAGGAATTCGGCGTCATTTCCGTAAGCGGTGCACACGATCTGAGCTCACTTCAGGAACAACTGGCTGAGAAAGCCGATAAAGCGGGCGCGAAAGCCTTCTCTATCACTAACACCACCGGTAGCGACCTGCTGCGCGGCACGGCGATTATCTACAAATAATCACCCGCAGTAGCCAAAAAAACGGCGCTTTTCCTCACGGAGAAGCGCCGTTTTTTTATAATAAGAACAACTCAATGCGATGTTTTCAGGACAAATTTTTCAATCGCATAGGCAACGCCGTCTTCAGTATTGGGACGGGTGACAAACTGGCTGATCGCCTTGACCTCATCAATGGCATTTCCCATGGCAACTCCGGTGCCCGCATAGCGAATCATGGCCAGATCGTTTTCATGATCGCCAATCGCCATCACGTTTTCCGCCGTCAATCCGAGATACTCCGCCAGCAAACGCACTCCCTCGCCTTTATTTACCCGCTTATCCATAATTTCTAAATAGTAGGGCGCACTCTTGATAATGGTGTAGCGCGCTCGCGCCTCGTCAGGAATGTGGCGAATCGCGTTATCCAAAAGCTCTGGCTCATCAATCATCATCACTTTCGGGAAGGTCAGGGTGCTATCCATCTCTTCAACAGCGCGATATTTCAACGGCATGCCGGTTAGGTGAGATTCATAAACGGTATAGCGACTGATGTCTTTATTGGCGGTATAAACGGTGTTGAAATCCAACGCATGCAGGTGCACATTTAAAGTACGGGAAAGCGCTTCGCAATAGAGGTAATCATCGAAGCTCAGCGGCGTTTGCGCCACACATTCTCCGGTATCGGTGCGCTGAACCAACGCGCCGTTGTTGGTAATGCAGTAATCGCCGGTTTTATCCAGACCGAGTATCTCCAGATAGCGTTTTACCCCAATAAAGGGCCGCCCGGTAGCCAGCACCACATGTACTCCCTGATCCCGCGCCGCCGCAATCGCCGCGCTTACTGCGGACGAAATCTGATGTTGCGGGTTAAGCAACGTGCCGTCCATATCAATTGCAATCAGCTTTATCGTCATGCTTCATCCTGCCGTAATGGTTTTTTTGCATGCTAACGCGAGTTATCGCCGTGAGCCAGTGAAGGATAAAGATTTACGGAATTCTGCCGATGATCATGCTGTGATCCTTATCACATAAAACAGGCTTTTTCATGAAGGGATACAGCGCAAAAAATGAAAATTAACTTATTGATTTTTGAACACTAAATTAAATTCTGACACATATCTATCCCAGGGAGGATAACCACCATGTCTAAATCCCTACAGCCTTATGCGCCACCCGCACCCGCTACGCCGCTTTCACACGCCGCGCTTCATACTCAAGCATCGCACACCCCTTTTGAAAATATAAAAAAGACGCTCTCAACACGCATGCTTATGCTGTTGGCAGGTATCGTGACTATCGGCCTTGGTTTTGCCATCACCATCGGTTTATTGATTTGGCAGTCTACACAGCAGCAGAAAAACGATGCGCAGCAGTATCTGACCCAAACTGCCTATACCAACAGCTATCTGGTACAGCGCAAACTGGATCTGGCATTAACGGTGGCGCGCAATCTGGGGCAAAGCGTACTCAGCCTGCGCAATAGCGGCCATGCCGATCGCGACATGGCGGACGCCATGCTGAAAAATGCGCTGCAAAATAACCCGGATTTCCTGTCAATGTCGCTGGCGTGGGAGCCAAACGCCTTTGATGGCAACGACGCGCAGTTTGCCGGACAAGCCGAGCACGATCCGAACGGCCGCTATGTACGCTATGTTGATCGTGACACGGCGGGTAACGTGGTGCTGCACAATCTGACGGATTATGAAACGCCCGGCAGCGGCGACTACTATCTGCTGCCGCGCAAGATGAAACAGGAAGTGATTCTTGAGCCTTACCGCTACCCCTATAACGGCGTAGAGGTGCTGCTCACCTCTATCGCCGTGCCCATTGTGGTTGACGGTACCTTTCTGGGTTCGGTAACGGCAGATTTTTCACTGGCAACGCTGCAACAACTTATCAATGCCATCAAACCCTATAAAGGCGCAGGCTACGCCGAGCTGTTATCGCAATCCGGTGCCTATATCGCCTACCCCGACCAGACGCAGGTGACCAAACCCGCCGCTCACGCCGACAGCCTGCTAAAAACGCCGTCTCAAGGGGTATCGATACAGACCAGCGCTGAAAATCCGGTACTGAAAACGGCATCCTACGACCTCACCATTCCGGTGACCATTGGCAACACCGGTACACCGTGGATATTGGGCCTGTCGGCGCCCATTGATGTCGTGCTGGCCGAAACGGAACACCAGCGCAATATCGCGTTACTGCTGATGGTCATCAGCATTATCGTGGTCTCTGCCGCACTGGGCGTTATCTTTACGCGCAAGGTGTTGCGCCCGATTGGTGGCGAACCGGCAGAAGCGGCACGCATCGCGTTGTCCGTCGCCAATGGGCAGCTCACCAACACCATCCAGGTGCAGCCCAAGGACACCAGCAGCCTGTTCTACGCAATTCACACCATGCAAAATCAGTTGCGCGATATCGCTCAGCAATTGCTGACCACCAGCGAATCGGTAAGCCTCGCTGCCACAGAAATCGCCGCAGGCAATATCGATCTGGCCTCGCGCACCGAACAACAGGCAGCGGCATTACAACAGACTGCCGCCAGCATGGAGCAGATCACCGCGACGGTAAAACTGAATGCCGACAATGCACACAGCGCGACCGAGCTGACGCAAAACGCGACTGACATCGCTCAGCAGGGGAATACCATCGTCGGGCAAGTCGTCAACATTATGGGTGATATTGACGACAGTTCACGTAAAATCGCCGACATTACCAGTATTATTAATGGCATTGCCTTCCAGACTAATATTTTGGCACTGAACGCAGCGGTGGAAGCCGCCCGCGCGGGCGAGCAGGGGCGCGGCTTTGCCGTAGTCGCCGGTGAAGTGCGCAATTTGGCACAGCGCAGCGCCGCTGCGGTGAAAGACATCACGGCACTGATCGGAGAATCCTCTTCGCGCGTTAAAAACGGCGTCGAACTGGTACAAAGCGCCGGTCACACCATGGAAAAGATGCTGCATGCGATCGCGTCGGTTAAAACCATCATGGATGACATCGTTGCCGCATCCGATGAACAATCACGGGGTATCAGCCAGGTAACGCAAGCCGTGCATGAAATGGATGGTGTTACTCAACAGAACGCTGCGCTGGTACAGGAAGCTACCGCCGCCGCCGCCTCGCTGGATGAACAGGCGCGCCAACTGGCACTCACAGTAAAAGTATTTCGTTTGTCCTGATCTGACAAAGGCAGGCCGAGGGATCTCGGCCTGTCTGAGGTCGAAAACTGCACAAGAGAAAGTGCGATAAACGCAAACAATATGTTACGCTAACCCTAACTTCGCCCTCTGGACGTGATCTCGCCGCTTTCCACTCAGCAGCGCCACTCAACGCCCGCATTGATGTCGTAACACAAACATGAAAACGATGAAACTTCCTCTGCTCGCCCAGATCTCTTGTGCGCATTTGGTCAGCCATTTTCACATCATGGTGCTGCCGGTGCTGATCCCGTTGCTGTCTGCCCAACGCGGTATCAGCTTCGTTGAACTTGGGCTTGCGATCAGCGTCTTTAACATCGTCTCCGCCTGCGTGCAAACGCCCATCGGTTTTGCCGTTGACCGTATTGGTGCGCGGCGTACGCTGGTGGCCGGGCTGACGCTCGGCAGTCTGAGCTTTATGTCGCTGGGGCTGACGCCGCACTATCTCTGGTTGCTGATCGCGATGGGGTTTGCCGGTGTGGCTAACGCGGTCTACCACCCGTCAGACTACGCTTTGCTCTCGCGCGGCATTGATGACAAACGCATGGGGCGCGCGTTCTCGATCCACACCTTCTCCGGCTTTTTAGGCAACGCCGTTACGCCGGGGATTTTGCTCGCGGTAGCAGCATGGCTGGGCATCAATGCCGCCTTTATTGTGTCTGGCGTGGTGGGATTACTGGTTGTCGTGATGCTACTGATGCATAAAGACGAGCCAGCGCGGCTTAAATCAGCGGCACCCAAAAGCGGTGCCGCCCCGACACAAACCAGCGCCCGGGCGCTGTTTTCGTTACCCATCCTGGCGCTGCTGGGTCTCTTTCTGATGTTGAGCCTGAGCACCAACTCGATCCAGAACTTCTCGGTCACCGCACTGGTTACCGGCTATGATCTGCCCTTATCCGATGCCAATGCGGTGCTGACCGCGTTTTTGTTTGCCAGTGCCTTTGGCGTGCTGGCAGGCGGTGCGCTGGCCGATAAAACCGAGCGCCACGGCCTGGTTGCTACCGGCGCATTAGCCGTTACTGCCATACTGGTGGCAATTGTCGCTATCTATCCGTTGCCAGCGATGGTGCTGGTGCTCCTGCTGGCAGCCGCGGGATTTCTCTCCGGCATGATTGCACCCTCGCGGGATATGCTGGTGCGAGCTGCATCACCGAAAGGCGCAGAAGGGCGGGTATTTGGTATTGTGTCCACCGGGTTCAATATCGGCGGGGCTGCCGGTCCGGTGCTGTTCGGCTGGTTGCTGGATAATGGTCATCCCCATGCCATTTTCTGGTCTGCGGTCATTTTCATGCTGATCACCGCCGCTATCACGCTGGCGCAGGAAATGCGTGCCAGCAAGCGTCGCGCCGCCGCCGCAATGTGACACAAAATAAAACCGCCGCGTGGCTCAGGCAACGCGGCGGTTTTTTTATGTCACAACATCACATCAGATATCGATGTTAGCCGCTTTCAACGCATTCTCTTCGATAAAGGCACGACGCGGCTCAACCGCATCACCCATCAGCGTGGTGAACAGTTCATCCGCTGCCATGGCGTCTTTAACGGTCACGCGCAGCATGCGGCGGCTTTCCGGGTCCATGGTGGTTTCCCACAGCTGTTCCGGGTTCATTTCGCCCAGGCCTTTGTAACGCTGGATGTTCAAACCACGGCGTGACTCTTTCACCAGCCACTCCAGCGCTTGTTCGAAGCTGCTAATCGGCTGTTTACGCTCACCGCGCTCAATGTACGCGCCCTCCTCGAACAGGCCACGCAGCTTTTCACCCAGCAGTACGATTTTGCGGTATTCACTGCCACGCACAAAGTTGGCATCCAGTACATAGTCAGTATCTACTCCGTGCGTACGCACCCGCAGTACCGGTTCGGCAATCTCTGGGTTATCGCTCAACGTCCCGCTATAGCTGCTGCCGTGCACATCATCCTCATTGAGGGTTTTCACCAACGTTGCCAACCAACTTTCCACCGCAGCGCGATCGCTTAATGTCGCCTCAGTCAACGTTGGCTGATAAATCAAGGCATTTAACAAGGCACGTGGATAACGGCGTTCCATACGATCGATCAACCGCTGTACGCCGTGATGATCTTTCACCAGCAGCTCCACCTGCTCGCTCTGCAAGGCAGGTGCTTGCGCATTGATGTGCAGCGCCGAACCATCCAGCGCCAGTGCAATCTGGTACTGGTCCATCGCTTCATCATCTTTAATGTACTGTTCTTGCTTGCCTTTCTTCACTTTGTACAGCGGTGGCTGGGCAATAAAGACGTGACCACGTTCGATGATTTCCGGCATCTGACGATAGAAGAAGGTCAACAGCAGCGTACGAATGTGCGCACCATCGACGTCGGCATCGGTCATGATGATGATGCTGTGGTAACGCAGCTTGTCCGGGTTGTATTCGTCGCGGCCAATGCCACAGCCCAACGCGGTGATCAGCGTGCCCACTTCCTGAGAAGAGAGCATTTTGTCAAAACGCGCTTTCTCCACGTTAAGGATTTTACCTTTAAGCGGCAGAATGGCCTGATTCTTACGGTTACGCCCCTGCTTGGCAGAGCCGCCCGCCGAGTCCCCTTCCACCAGGTAGAGTTCAGACAACGCCGGATCGCGTTCCTGACAATCCGCCAGTTTGCCCGGCAAGCCAGCCAGATCGAGCGCCCCTTTACGACGCGTCATTTCACGCGCTTTGCGAGCTGCTTCGCGCGCGCGCGCTGCATCAATAATTTTGCCGACCACGATTTTGGCATCACCTGGGTTTTCCATCAGGTAATCGACCAGACGTTCGTTCATCAGCGATTCCACCGCAGTTTTCACCTCGGAAGAGACCAGCTTGTCTTTGGTCTGCGAGGAGAATTTCGGATCCGGTACTTTCACTGACACTACGGCAATCAAGCCCTCACGCGCATCGTCACCGGTAGCGCTGACTTTGGATTTTTTGCTGTAGCCTTCTTTTTCCATGTAGCTGTTCAGTGTGCGCGTCATCGCGCCACGGAAACCGGCCAGGTGTGTACCGCCATCGCGCTGCGGAATGTTGTTGGTAAAACAGTAGATATTTTCCTGGAACCCGTCATTCCACTGCATGGCGACTTCCACGTTGATATTGTCTTTTTCCGCACTGAAATAGAACACCTGCGGATGAATCGGCGTCTTGTTGCGGTTCAGGTAGTCAACAAACGCTTTGATGCCGCCTTCATAGTGGAAGTGATCGGCCTTACCCTGCTCGCGCTCGTCGCTGAGACGAATGGAAACACCAGAGTTCAGAAACGACAGTTCACGCAGACGCTTGGCCAGAATCTCGTATTCGAAATCGGTCACGTTGCTGAAGGTTTCCATGCTCGGCCAGAAACGCACGGTGGTACCCGTGCGCTCTGTGTCACCGACCACGGCCAGCGGTGCCTGCGGTTCGCCATGACGATAAATTTGGTGGTGAGTTTTGCCATCACGGTAAATGGTCAGTTCCAGCTTTTCAGACAGGGCGTTGACCACGGAAACCCCCACGCCGTGCAGACCACCGGACACTTTATAGGAGTTATCGTCAAACTTACCGCCGGCGTGCAGTACGGTCATGATCACTTCGGCCGCAGAGACACCCTCTTCTTCATGAATACCGGTTGGAATACCACGGCCATCATCCTGCACCGAAACCGAGTTATCTTTATGAATGGTAATAACAATGTCTTTGCAGAAGCCTGCGAGCGCTTCGTCGATAGCGTTGTCCACAACCTCGAATACCATGTGATGCAGGCCTGTGCCGTCATCCGTATCACCGATGTACATACCCGGGCGTTTACGTACCGCATCCAGCCCTTTCAATACTTTGATACTTGAGGAGTCATAAGAATTCGACATCAACGTTTCTCGCTCATTTTAGTCCTGTAATTGAACCGTTATTTTACCCTGTTCCACGCGGAACATCTTGCCCTTTTCACCGATCATGTCATCTATCTGCTCAGCGTTGATGGCGCTGACAAATACCTGAGCCTCGGTCGCTTTTAACCGTTCAGCCAACAAACGGCGGCGGGTACTATCCAGTTCGGAAGCAAAATCATCTATCAGATAAATACACTTGGCACCGCTATGACGAGTGAGGAACTCCCCCTGCGCCAATCGCAACGCACACATCAATAACTTCAACTGTCCACGCGACAGCATGTCTTCCACCGCAACGCCGCCCGCACGGATACGAAAATCCGCTTTGTGCGGCCCCAGTGCGGTATGGCCCAACTGCCGGTCGCGCTCAAACTGCCGTTCCAGCAGTTCAGCATAGTCGCTCTCTTTATCCCAGCCGCGCTGGAAAGAGAAGCTCAGTGAAAACTCCGGCAAAAATTGCTCGCAGGTTGCGGTAATGTCCGCGCTAATCGCAGCGGTATACTCCGCCCGCCAGGCGCTGATGCGCTCGGCCAGCGGGATAAGTTCCTGATCCCAGGCGCGCAGTTGACGATACTGCCCCACCTGACGCAGCGCCGCATTACGCTGACGTAACAACCGTTTCAAGTTACTCCATGCCGCGAAAAATCCGGGCTCATGGTGAAAACAGCCCCAATCGAGGAAAGCACGACGGTATTTTGGCCCACCGTTGAGCAGTGTGAAACCCTCCGGCGTGATAAGCTGAATCGGCAGCAACTGCGCCAGATCCGCCACCTTGTGACCATCGCTGCCATCAATACGCACAGTGCTGTCGCCCAGCCGGTTTTTACTCAGACCTATCGAGCGTTCACGCTCCATGCCATCCAACCGACCGTGCAGAATAAATTCGGGCTGTTCATGCCGAATCACGCGCGCCGCCTGAATGGAGCGAAACGCGCGACCGTGTCCCAACGTGTAGATGGCCTCCAGCACGCTGGTTTTTCCGCTGCCATTCTCCCCCACCAGAAAATTAAATCCGGGGATGAGTGCCAGATCGGCAGAGGCGATATTACGGAAATCTTTAATCAGAAGGCGGGTCAGAGCCATGAACAACCAGATCCTGTACGCGACAACCTGCACAAATGCCGACGGCAAGCGTCGGCATTCACGCCAAAAAGAGGGCAGACCACGCGCGTCCGCTACAGACGCATCGGCATGACAACGTATGCCGCGGCCTTGCTGGCACCGTCTTCAATCTGCACGCTGGAGACAGAATCGGTCAGCAGCAAACGGACATCTTCACACTTCAGCGCATTCAGCACATCCAGCACGTAGCTGACGTTAAAGCCAATTTCCATTTCCGTGCCGTTGTACTGCACGTCCAGAATTTCTTCCGCTTCTTCCTGCTCCGGGTTATTCGCGGTAATTTTCAGCTGATTTTCAATCAGGTGCAGACGCACACCGCGAAACTTCTCGTTAGACAGGATCGCCGCACGCGCAAAGGCCTGTTTCAGCAAGTCGCAGCTTGCTTCCAACGCCTTGTCCGGGTTCTTCGGCAATACGCGACGGTAGTCTGGAAAACGCCCATCGACCAGCTTAGACGTGAAGATAAAATCCCCAACGTGAGCACGAATGTTGTTGGTGCCGATCTGCAACTGCAATGGCGTATCGCCACCGTCCAGCAGCCGCAGCAGCTCAATCACCCCTTTACGCGGCACAATCACCGAGTGAGACGGCAGCGACTGACCAATCGGCATGGCGCATACCGCCAGACGGTGACCGTCGGTTGCTACGGTGCGCAGCTCTTCCCCTTCGGTTTCGAATAACATGCCGTTGAGGTAATAACGCACGTCCTGATGCGCCATGGAGAACTGCGTGGCTTCAATCAGGCGTTTCAGCGTCGCCTGCGGCAACGAGAATGCCACTTCGCTCTGCCAGTCATCCAGGTTCGGGAAATCAGACGCCGGAAGCGTAGAAAGTGAGAAACGGCTACGGCCGGAACGCACCAGCATCCGGTCGCCTTCCAGCGTGATGGTAATTTCTGCGCCGTCGGGCAAGCCACGGCAAATATCAAACAATTTACGCGCTGGTACCGTAGTGGCACCGGGTTCATGGGCCTGAGACAGGGGGATCTTCGCCACCATCTCCATTTCCAGATCGGTGCCGGTCAGCGACAATGCGCCGTCCGTCACTTGTAGCAGCAGATTGCCCAGAATAGGCAACGTGGGGCGACCACCTAACGGGCCACTCACCTGTTGTAACGGTTTTAGCAGATGCTCGCGTTCAATAATGAATTTCATAATATTATGAAGATAATGTTCTGATTAAATTAGAGAAATCTTCCTTGATGTCGTGGCTTTCCTCACGCAGCTGCTCAATCTTGCGGCACGCATGCAGCACGGTGGTATGGTCACGACCGCCAAACGCATCACCAATTTCCGGTAAGCTGTGGTTTGTCAGCTCTTTCGCCAGCGCCATCGCCATCTGGCGCGGACGTGCCACCGATCGGGATCGCCGTTTGGACAGCAGATCGGCGACTTTGATCTTGTAGTACTCCGCGACCGTCTTTTGAATATTGTCGATGGTCACCAACTTTTCCTGCAACGCCAACAAATCGCGCAGCGCTTCGCGCACGAAATCAATAGTAATGGCGCGGCCGGTAAAATTGGCGTTAGCGATCACGCGGTTCAGTGCGCCTTCCAGCTCACGAACGTTAGAGCGCAGTCGCTTGGCAATAAAAAAGGCCACTTCACCCGGTAGACGGATATCGTTTTCATCCGCTTTTTTCATCAGGATCGCGACGCGCGTTTCCAGTTCCGGCGGTTCGATCGCAACCGTCAATCCCCAGCCAAAGCGCGATTTCAGACGATCTTCTACCCCATTGATCTCTTTCGGATAACGATCGGACGTCAGGATGATTTGCTGATTGCCTTCCAGCAGCGCATTAAAGGTATGGAAAAACTCCTCCTGAGAGCGCTCTTTGTTGGCAAAAAACTGAATATCATCGATCAATAAGGCATCGACTGAGCGGTAATAGCGCTTAAATTCTTCAATCGCGTTGTTCTGTAAGGCTTTGACCATATCCTGTACAAAGCGTTCAGAATGCATATAGACCACTTTGGCATTTGGCTTGCGCGCAATAATGCCATTACCCACCGCGTGCAGCAGGTGGGTTTTCCCCAAACCGGTGCCGCCGTAAAGAAACAGGGGGTTATAGGCTCCGCCGGGGTTGTCAGCAACCTGACGCGCCGCCGCGCGCGCCAGTTGGTTAGACTTACCTTCAACGAAGTTGTCGAACGAATGCTTCGGATTGACGTTGGAACGGTAGGTGTGCTCCGTTTGCGTCATCGGCGTGTCCCAACTGGGACGCACGGGCGCCTGTCTGACCGGCTGCACCGCCGCCTGCAGGCTGGCAGGCTGGCTGACGGCCACCGCGGCCAATGGCTTACTGCCCACTTCAAAACGTAGCAAAGGCGCATCCATACCGCAGAAATCGTTCAGCAGACCATTGATGTTGTTAAGGTATTTGTCTCTTACCCAATCCAGCACAAAACGGTTTGGCGCATAGAGCGCCAGCGTGTTGTCGTTCAGTTCCGCCTGTAACGGACGTATCCACATGCTGAATTCTGTGGCAGGTAACTCATCCTGCAAACGGGCAAGACACTGCTGCCAAAGCGAAAGTGACACGGCGGACTCCACTCGAACAAGATTAAAATAGAAAAGAATCAGATACGTTATTTAGTGTAATTCATGATTATGACCCGGAAGCTGCAATGACCGTTTCCTGGGTGCACCGCGCATCTGATGATGTCCATGCGGTTGCCGAGACGATCCCGAAGAAGGATCGTTCACGGGACGGCGGATCATAACCTAATCCTCGGCAGAGATCTTCCCTTTCTGCACAGTTTCGATCCTTTTTATCCACAGGCTATTCTTATCACTCGTGACCGCCACGTGCCGCACAACGATGACGCTGGCTTGCATCATGCGGACGCCTAGCATAACTGAATCGATATTCATACTGGAGTGACAGCGATCAAGATCCCGCATCAAGGATCGTGTCAGGATCCTTGCGATTTAATGCAGAGTACGTATAATCCTCAGCCCGACGCGTTGATGCTCTTCTGTGCTATTTCAGGCAGAAAATTCCCCAAATTTATTGCGGAAAGGGCTCCATAGGCGTGTGATGCCAATTGACTCGGGACTGTACAATTATTACAATCCCGCCTCTTTATCTTTGATGTATGCGATTGAGGCGTCGGTCAGTGTTCACGCCGGAGCGCCAAACGCGTTTACTGTGAAGTCAATAATCCAAGTTTAGGTAGAAATCGCCATGAAACGCACTTTCCAACCGTCCGTATTGAAGCGTAACCGTAGCCACGGTTTCCGTGCTCGTATGGCCACTAAAAATGGTCGTCAGGTTCTGGCCCGCCGTCGTGCAAAAGGCCGTACTCGTCTGACTGTTTCTAAGTAATAAAAGCTAACCCTCCTAGTGGTTAAGCTCGCTTTTCCCAGGGAGTTACGTTTGTTAACTCCCAGCCATTTCACTTTCGTCTTCCAGCAGCCGCATCGGGCTGGCACGCCGCAAATCACCATCCTCGGCCGCCTGAATTCGCTGGGGCATCCTCGCATCGGTCTTACTGTCGCTAAAAAACATGTCAAACGGGCGCATGAACGCAATCGGATTAAACGTCTGACGCGGGAAAGCTTTCGTTTACATCAACATACCCTACCTGCGATGGATTTTGTGGTGATCGCCAAAAAAGGGGTAGCCGACCTGGATAATCGCGCGTTGACGGAAGCATTGGAAAAATTATGGCAACGGCACTGTCGCTTGGCTCGCGCCTCCTGATCGGGCTGATACGCGGTTATCAGCTCGTTATAAGTCCGTTGTTAGGACCACATTGCCGTTTTCGCCCAACCTGTTCACAATACGGCATTGAGGCCATACGCAGGTTCGGCATGATAAAAGGCAGTTGGTTGACGCTCAAACGCGTATTAAAATGCCACCCTTTGAACCCTGGTGGTGATGATCCCGTACCGCCAAAACCCGACAATAACAGAGAACATTAACGATGGATTCGCAACGCAATCTTCTTCTCATCGCTCTGCTATTCGTAAGCTTTCTGATCTGGCAGACGTGGGAGACGGACAAAAATCCGCCTGCCGCTTCAACGCAAGCCATCCAGCAAGCGACGAACGCAGTCAACGGTGATACCGCCAGCCAGGGCGTGCCTAACAGCGGTCAGGGTAAACTGATCACGGTGAAAACCGACGTACTGTCGCTGACTATCAATACGCGCGGCGGCGATATCGAACAAGCCAATCTGCTGGCGTTCCCTGACAAACTGCACTCTGCTACGCCATTCCTGCTGCTGGAAACCACGCCGGAATTTGTCTATCAGGCACAGAGTGGATTGACGGGTAAACACGGTCCAGATAATCCGGCAAACGGCGCACGTCCGCTGTTCACTGCCGCACAGGATCACTTTGAACTGGCTGACGGACAGGACGCACTGACCATTCCGTTGACCTACACCAACGCTGACGGCGTGACCTTCACCAAAACGTTCGTGCTCAAACGCGGTGACTACGCGCTGAACGTGAGCTACAACGTGAACAACACCAGCGCGCAGCCGTTGGAGTTAACGCTGTTTGGTCAGTTGAAACAGTCAATTGATCTGCCGAAGCACCGCGATACTGGCAGCAACAATTTTGCACTCCACACCTATCGTGGCGCGGCGTTCTCCTCCAGCGACGATAAGTACAAGAAGTACAGCTTCAGCGACATGAAAGAAAACCTGAACGTCACCACCGAGGGTGGCTGGGTTGCCATGTTGCAGCAGTATTTTGCTACCGCGTGGATCCCGACCACTGCGGGTGCTAACACCTTCTATACCTCGCAGTTGGGTAACGGTTTGGCCGCCATCGGCTTTAAAGCCACACCGGTAACCGTTGACGCGGGCGCGCAGAAAGACATCAGCGCAGTGCTGTGGGTTGGCCCGGAAATTCAGGACAAGATGGCGGCCGTTGCACCGCATCTGGACCTGTCGGTGGATTACGGTTGGTTGTGGTTTATCTCCCAACCGCTGTTCAAACTGCTGAAATTCCTGCACGGCTTCATCGGTAACTGGGGCTTCTCCATCATCGCCATTACCTTTATCGTGCGCGGCATCATGTACCCGCTGACCAAGGCGCAGTACACCTCGATGGCGAAAATGCGTATGCTGCAACCGAAAATGCAAGCCATGCGCGAGCGTATCGGTGATGACAAGCAGCGCATGAGCCAAGAAATGATGGCGCTGTACAAGGCGGAGAAAGTGAACCCGCTGGGCGGCTGCTTCCCGCTGCTGATCCAGATGCCAATCTTCCTGGCGTTGTACTACATGCTGATGAGCTCGGTTGAGCTGCGCCATGCGCCGTTCATCCTGTGGATCACTGACCTGTCTGCGCAAGACCCGTTCTACATCCTGCCGATCCTGATGGGTATCACGATGTTCTTCATTCAGAAGATGTCGCCGACCACAGTGACCGACCCGATGCAGCAGAAGATCATGACCTACATGCCGGTTATCTTTACCGTGTTCTTCCTGTGGTTCCCATCAGGTCTGGTGCTGTACTATATCGTCAGCAACCTGGTCACCATTATCCAGCAGCAGCTGATTTACCGCGGGCTGGAGAAGAAAGGCCTGCACAGCCGCGACAAGAAAGAGAAGAAATAAGCGGACTGCACAAGTCTGAGAATAAGGCGGCTATGGGCCGCCTTATTTTTTTGTTTAATCGTCACAGAGAAACCATCATGAGCCATACCGATACCATCGTAGCCCAAGCCACGCCCCCCGGACGCGGCGGCGTAGGTATTTTGCGCGTGTCCGGTCAGCAGGCTGCCGACGTGGCGCGTGCCGTGCTGGGTAAATTACCCAAACCGCGCCATGCGGATTATCTGCCGTTTCGCGATGCCGACTGCAGCGCGCTGGATCAGGGTATTGCCATCTGGTTTCCTGGCCCCAACTCCTTTACCGGTGAGGACGTGCTGGAGCTGCAAGGGCACGGTGGCCCGGTTATTCTTGATTTGCTGATGCAGCGCATTCTGGCACTTCCTGGCCTGCGCATTGCGCGCCCCGGCGAGTTCTCCGAGCGCGCGTTTCTCAATGACAAGCTCGATCTGGCACAGGCCGAAGCTATCGCGGACCTGATCGATGCCAGCTCTGAGCAAGCGGCGCGCTCTGCGCTCAACTCCTTGCAAGGCGCCTTCTCCACCCGCATTCACCGCCTGGTGGAAGCGCTGATTCATCTGCGCATCTATGTCGAGGCCGCCATCGATTTTCCTGATGAGGAGATCGATTTCCTCTCCGACGGCAAGATTGAGGCAGAACTCAACGGCGTGATGGCCGATCTGGCGGATGTTCAAGCCGAAGCGCATCAGGGCAGCTTGCTGCGTGAAGGGATGAAGGTGGTGATTGCGGGTCGCCCTAATGCGGGTAAATCGAGCCTGCTTAACGCTCTGGCCGGGCGCGAGGCAGCCATTGTGACCGCTATCGCGGGCACCACGCGCGACGTACTGCGCGAGCATATCCATATCGACGGCATGCCGCTGCATATCATCGACACTGCTGGATTGCGCGATGCCAGCGACGAAGTGGAGCGCATCGGCATCGAACGCGCCTGGCAAGAGATTGAACAGGCGGATCGCGTGCTGTTTATGGTCGATAGCACCACCACCGATGCTACATCGCCTGCCGAAATCTGGCCCGAGTTTATGGCGCGCTTGCCCGCCACACTGCCGATTACCGTGGTGCGCAATAAAGCCGACATTACCGGCGAGCCACAGGGCATTGAAGAGGTAAACACTTACTCACTGATCCGCCTGTCCGCCAAAACCGGAGATGGTGTCGATATCCTGCGTAACCATCTAAAACAGAGCATGGGCTTTACCAGCAACACCGAAGGGGGCTTCCTGGCACGCCGTCGCCACCTGCAAGCGCTGGAAACCGCCGCACAGCATCTGGAACAAGGCAAAGAACAGTTAGTGAGCGCTTACGCAGGTGAACTGCTGGCAGAAGAGCTGCGACTGGCACAACAGGCACTGAGCGAGATCACCGGGGAATTTACTTCCGATGACTTGTTGGGACGGATTTTCTCGAGTTTTTGTATTGGGAAGTGATGTAAAAAACCGGCTTATGCCGGTTTAGCTTATCGCCTTGGTTGCTTTACTGCTCGACATCTTCGCAACAGGGAGCATTCAGCAATCTATTCAGAAGCTCTAACCGTTCAGCTAAAATAAACGTCAGAACCTCTTTCACTGTAGTGTAAGCATCCCAACAGCCCGAGCCAGCCCCCTCATGAGATACATGTGATTTAACCTTTATAGCGGTTATATTGATAATAACCCCTGTAAGGGTTATATTAATTTTATCCTCTGTAGAGGATATATTGGTTTTATCCTCTATAAGGGTTAATACTATACGCTTGCCAAAGGAAAAAGTATGAGGGTGACATCTCCGTCGGCGTTGGCAAATGTGGTCCGTGACCAACGCAAAAGCCATAAGAAGACTCAGCGAGAAACTGGCGATAAGGTCGGAATAAAGCAAACAACCGTATCTGATTTCGAGAACAGACCGGAATCCACCAAACTTGATACGTTGTTTAAGATTCTCTCTGCGCTAGATCTGGAACTCCAGGTCGTAAAAAGAGATGCTGTTTTGAATGAGGGAAAGATTCAGAAACGGGAGTGGTGAGGCATGAGAATACAAACTCTGACGGTTGCGATGAACGGCGATGTCGTTGGTACGTTGTTCCGGGACGGCAGCGGAGCCATGTCATTTCAGTATCTACCGGAGTGGCTTGCAGAAGATGATGCACGCCCTATTTCACTGTCACTCCCATTGAGAAGAGACAGACTCAGAGGACCTGAGGTTTTTAATTTCTTTCACAACCTTTTGCCGGATTCAGAAGCGATTATAGCCAGAATGCAGGCCAGATTTCAGGTAGAAACCGCTCATCCCTTTGATTTACTGGCAAGCGTAGGACGTGATTGTGTTGGGGCTATTCAGCTTTACCCACCTGCCAGCCACATACCGCCAGTGACTGAAATCATTGCAAAACCTTTGGATGAAGGGCAAATAGAAGCGCTGTTGGAAGGCTATCAGATGGCCCCCTTGGGGATGGTTGATGATGTCGACTTCCGTATCTCCTTGGCTGGAGCACAAGAAAAGACAGCGTTGCTTTGGCATCAAGGACAGTGGCAACGGCCGTCAGGTAGCACACCAACAAGCCATATCTTCAAGCTCCCCATCGGCAGGATAGTGCAGAACAACATCGATCTGAGTGAGAGCTGTGAGAATGAGTGGTTGTGTCTGCGTATCGCAAACGCGTTTGGGTTCGAGACCCCCACAGCAGAGCTAGCCGTTTTCGGTCAAAAGAAAGTGCTCATCGTTGAACGTTTTGACCGACGATGGGCAAGTGGCGGCGGCTGGTTAATGCGGCTACCTCAGGAGGATTTCTGTCAAGCCCTTGGTATTCCGCCTGCGTTGAAATATGAATCAGATGGCGGTCCCGGTATTGCTGATGCAATGAGATTGCTATTGGGCTCACGTTTGGCAACCCACGACCGCGAGACGTTCTTCAAATCGCAAATCCTGTTCTGGATGCTGGCAGCAATAGACGGTCACGGCAAGAATTTCAGCCTCTTTATTGAGGCCGGTTCATCCTATCGGATGACTCCACTCTACGATGTAATGTCTGCTTACCCGTTGTTTGAACGTGGCAGCATCCAAGAAAAGAAAGCGAAGATGGCAATGGCATTGCAAGGAAAGAATCGTCAGTATCATTTCGCGATGATTCAACCCCGTCATTTCATCAGTACCGCAGGGCATGTTGGGTTCTCTAAAGAAGTCGCAGCCAATCTGATGCAGGATATGGCGAATCAGGCAGGAGATGTTATCGCCCAGGTGTCAGCACAGTTGCCACCCGATTTTCCTGAGCATATCAGTTCCGCCATTTTCAGCGGACTCGCTCGTAAAGCGGATAAGATCCGAAGAATGGAACCATGATTTCACTCTATGACCCTGCAAAAAAAATCATAACAAATTGTTTTATAAAAATTTGAAATGTAGAAGAGTAAAGCCAGATAGTGACAAGCCATCCGACACAAACCGAGAACCTACATGCTAAAAGTGATTGCTGAAGATTTTATCAAACCAGAGGCGATTGAAATCGTCCTCCCGCTGTATCGTGAGCTGGTGGAAGCCACCAAGAAAGAGCCGCTGTGTATTGCCTACGATCTGTATGTCGACGAGAAAGACATCGGGCACTTCATCTTCATCGAAGAGTGGCCGGATCATGCGGCGCTGGATGAGCACTGTGCCAGCGAGCACTTCAAACGTCTGGTGCCAATGATCGATCGGCACAAGCGAAAGGATGCGACCTATATATTGATGAAAAATGTGTGATGATTGAGATTAGGGTAAAGGGAAACAAAAAGTGATTCATCTCCATGCCACCCGAAAACTGTTTGAATACTTACCGCTGAATGAGGAAAACCGTCTTCCTCCCACGGCTCATAGTCAGTGGCTGTTTGAACAACCCATCTTGGATATCAACCCCCTCAGCAACTGGCATGGTCATCTGATCGTGTTGCAGCGCAGGAATTGTCTATTACTGGTTCATGACGCGACGCGTTTTCCAGTGGTGCTACCGACACTGCATAAGAAGGATTGCACTGAATTGAACGCGCACATTGCGGATGCATTCCTCAACACCCTGCTAAAATGTGGGGCAGATGAAAAGCAAATTCAGGCGGCCCAGACCTATTTACGCCCGATACAGGTAGACACCAAGGTAAATCGCTCAGTACAAGGCACATTAAATCAGATGAAAAGGGATATTGAGCACCTGCTGTGGTTTGAAAATGTCAAAATCGCTGAGCTGTCGGGTTATTCCTTAGGCCAGTGGCTGGCAGACAGACCCTGCTCTGTCAAAGGGCAAGGCCATCTCTGGCCACAGCAAGCAATGCTGACCTTATTATCAAGGATGGCCGGTCCGGTTGCTTAAGGCTGTACGCCATCTTCACCCGAAAGAATAATCTCCACCTGACTCTCCTTGAGCCGCGCTTTCAACGCCGCTGGCGGCATTTCATCAGTAAACAGCGCGGCGGCTTGCGTGATATTGCCAATGTCCACCGCCGCTGAGGCGTGGTACTTGGTGTGATCGGCGGCGAGCAAGATGTGCCGCGAATGGTGCATCATGCTTTTTGCCACGCTGGCTTCGTTGACATCAAATTCCAGCAGCGTGCCGTCACTCTCTATTGCCCCAACGCTGGTCACCAGATAATCGGCGCGAAACCCTTGTACAAAGGCGTTAGCCGCTGGGCCGATAATGCCGCTGTTATGGGGGCGCAGCGTACCGCCCGGCACCATCACTTCAAAGCGCGGGTTTTTATACAGAATATGCGCGACGCGCAGACTGTTGGTGATAATGCGCAGTTCGTTGTGGTTCAGCAGCGCACGGGCTACGTGCTCCACGGTGGTGCCGATGGTGATGAAAATCGTTGAGCCATCAGGAATATAATCGGCAATCGCCTCGGCAATCGCCTTTTTCTCATCGGTAAGAGACACCTCGCGCTGTTCAAACGCGGTGTTCACCACGCTGGATGCGCGTCCGGCACCGCCGTGATGCCGGGTAATCAATCCTTGCTCGCTCAGCTTGCGAATATCACGCCGAACGGTCTGCGTGGAAACCTCCAGCAGGTGCGCCAGCTCATCAATGTTCATGTAACCGCGTTCGGCCACCAGCGCCAGCAAGCGGTCATGGCGCGGGTTACCGGTCTGTTCGGTAAAGCTCATGGGGATCCCTCTCAAAACCACACTTTCCGCATTCTATACAAAAAGGGACAAAAAGGAGCGGGTTTGATCACAGTCAGGGATACCGGCACGTCCGCCCGGGCGCGTGCATTTCAATGCCGCCACGCCACTGGCAAAGCGCACCGCCTCAGCCGCCGTATTCCCCTGCGCCAAGGCAACGGCCAACGCACCGTGGAAAACATCACCCGCACCGGTGGTATCCACCACGTCAACGGCGAACCCCGACTGATGCCGTAACTCACCGTTTTCCAACCACTGACACCCCTCAGCCCCTTGAGTGACATACACTTGTCCATTTGTGATCATTTTTGCGCGCATTAATGCTTCTTCGCTCGCGGCCACTTCCGTTAAGCGCAACAGACCGGGCGCAGAGAACACGGCATGATCGCTCAGCGCCACCAGTTCGGTAATGTCCTGCGGCGTCATATCACCGTCCAACACCGTCATCACCCCCGCCTGACGCGCCAACGTGAAAGCGCGTTTGGCACCTTCATGCCAGCGCACATCCGCCAGCACCACATCCCACTGGCTAAAATCTATTTGATCAAACCAGTAGGCGCTGGGTGAGAGGTCAGGGCTCGGGTAATTGACAATAATGCGCTCACCACGCTCATCCACCAAAATGGCGGATTGTGAAGAGCGGGCCTGTTCAATACAGCGGGTATAACGCGTATTCACGCCATAAGACGCCAGCTCGCTCAGCAGTGCGGCACCAATGTCGTCATCCCCCACGCGCCCGATGAAATCGACCTGCGCGCCCAGTCTGGCAGCCGCAACCGCCGCCGTTGCCGCCGGGCCGCCGCCCACTTCCCGGTAGTTTTGCGCCACATACTTTCCTCCCGCCGTAGGCAGCGCCTCTACATAATAGAGGCGATCCATCACGGTAATTCCCACACAGGCAATACGAATCATGGTTGTTCCTTAAACGACATCGAATGACACCATTTTAATTTCATCAAATGTTTAAAGAGTGATGAATGTCAATTTTTTGACCATAAATTACAAATACGATCAACGCAACGAACAAAAACGGTCATTAATAGACAAAATGTGACAAACGAGAACGGCAGGAGAGCAGCATGGCAACAATCGCATTTATCGGCCTCGGCCAAATGGGCGCCCCTATGGCAAGCAACCTGATCAAGCAGGGACACCAGCTCCACGTGTTTGATATCAGCCAGGCCGCCGTGCAGGCACTGGTGCTACAGGGCGCGCACAGCGCCAAGAGCGCCGCCGAGGCAGCAAAAGAGGCAGAATTCGTGATCACCATGCTGCCTAACGGTGATTTGGTGCGCAACGTGTTGTTCGGTGACGAAGGCGTCTGCACCACACTGCGCACGGATGCTCTGGTTGTCGATATGTCCACCATTCACCCACAGCAAACTGACGCGCTGATCCGCGAAATGCACCAGAAAGGCTTCAGCATGATGGATGTTCCTGTCGGCCGCACCTCTGACCATGCCGTCGCAGGCACATTGCTGTTACTGGCAGGCGGCACACCCGCACAGGTTGAGCGCGCGACACCGGTACTGATGGCGATGGGCAATGAGCTGGTGAATGCCGGCGGTCCCGGCATGGGGATTCGGGTCAAACTCATCAACAACTACATGAGCATCGCACTCAACGCCCTGTCCGCAGAAGCCGCCACGCTGTGTGAAGCGCTTGGCCTCTCTTTCGATGTCGCCCTCAAGGTGATGAGCGGTACACCGGCAGGCAAAGGCCACTTTACCACCTCCTGGCCCAACAAGGTGCTGAAAGGCGATCTCTCCCCGGCCTTCATGATCGACCTGGCGCACAAGGATTTGGGCATCGCGCTGGACGTGGCGAATCAGCTTCACGTTCCGATGCCGCTCGGCGCGGCCTCACGCGAGGTTTACAACCAGGCGCGCGCCGCCGGACGCGGACGTCAGGACTGGACGGCCATTCTTGAGCAGGTACGCACCAGCGCTGGGTTAACCCCGAAAGCCGCTCAGTAACCACCGCTCTCTGTAACACATAAATAAAGGACAGATACATGGAAACCTACACCCTGAAAGACATTACCCGACCTTCCGGCGGCTTTGCCATGCTTGCCGTCGATCAGCGTGAAGCGATGCGCTTAATGTTTGCAGCAGCAGGGGCTCCCCAACCGGTTAGCGATCAGGTGTTAACCGATTTTAAAATCAATGCCGCCAGAATTCTGTCGCCTTATGCCTCAGCCATTTTGGTCGATCAGCAATTCTGCTACCCACAAGTGGTGCAGCAGCAGGCAATCGCCCCTTCCTGCGGCACCATCGTTGCCGCCGATGCGTTTATTCCCGGTAACGGCATCCCGGTTGATAACGTCGTGATTGATAGCAGTGTCGATCCGGTGGCTGCCAAAAACAACGGCGCCAAGGCATTGAAACTGTTGGTGCTGTGGCGCAGCGATGAAGATGCGCAACAGCGTCTGGAGATGGTGAAAACCTTCAATCACATCTGCCACGCTCAGGGGCTGCTCAGCATTATCGAGCCCGTGGTACGTCCGCCGCGCTGTGGCGACCACTTCGATCGCGAACAAGCCATTATCGATGCAGCAAAAGAACTGGGTGACAGTGGGGCCGATCTCTACAAAGTGGAAATGCCGCTGCACGGCAAAGGCACACAGCAAGCGTTGCTCGCGGCCTCGCAAAAACTCAATGAACACATTGCTATGCCGTGGGTCATCCTCTCTTCCGGCGTCGATGAAAAATTGTTCCCACGCGCCGTGCGCGTTGCCATGGATGCAGGGGCTTCGGGCTTTTTAGCCGGTCGCGCCGTGTGGTCTTCCGTGATTGGTCTGCCCGATATGCCTCTGATGCTCAGGGATGTCTCTGCGCCCAAATTGCAGCGTCTGGGTGAAATCGTTGATGAGATGATGGCGCGTCGCCGCTGAGGAATACGCATCATGATGAAATGGTTTAACACGCTGAGCCACAACCGCTGGCTGGAACAAGAAACGGACCGCATTCTCGATTTCGGCAAGAACGCGGCGGTTGCCACGGGCTTTGGCTGGCTCGGCAACAACGGTCAGGTCAGGGCCGAGATGGGCACCCACCTGTGGATCACCGCACGCATGTTGCACGTCTATTCCGTGGCCGCCGCCATGGGGCGGCCCGGCGCATATGCCTTGGTGGAACACGGTATTCAGGCGCTGAACGGCGCACTGCGCGACAAACGCTATGGCGGCTGGTATGCCTGCGTTAACGATGAAGGCGTCACGGATGCCTCAAAGCAAGGTTATCAGCATTTCTTTGTGTTGCTCGGTGCGGCCAGCGCCGTCACCACTGGGCATCCGCAGGCCAGAACGCTGCTGGATGACGCCATTGCGGTAATCGAAAAGTACTTCTGGAGCGAACAGGAACAGATGTGTCTGGAATCCTGGGATGAAGCGTTCAGCGCGACCGAAGACTACCGAGGCGGCAACGCCAACATGCACGCGGTCGAAGCCTTTCTGATTGTGTACGACGTGACCCACGACCGTAAATGGCTCGATCGCGCCCTACGGATTGCCTCCGTGATCATTCACGATGTAGCCCGACGCGGCGAGTATCGCGTCAACGAACACTTCGATGCACAGTGGAACCCGATTCGCGATTACAACAAGGATAACCCCGCCCACCGCTTCCGCGCTTACGGCGGCACACCGGGGCACTGGATCGAGTGGGGCCGCTTGATGCTGCACTTGCGCGCTGCCTTGGAAGCCCGCTTTGAGACCCCGCCAGACTGGCTGTTGGAAGATGCTAAAGGCTTGTTTCACGCCACTATCCGCGATGCCTGGGCCCCCGACGGTGCCGACGGCTTTGTTTACTCCGTGGACTGGGACGGCAAACCCATCGTGCGTGAACGCGTGCGCTGGCCGATTGTGGAAGCGATGGGCACTGCCTACGCCCTGTACACCGTTACCGGCGATAGCCAGTACGAAGCCTGGTATCAGAAATGGTGGGACTACTGCATCAAATATCTCATGGACTACGAGAACGGCTCCTGGTGGCAAGAACTGGATATCCACAATGAAGTGACCACCAAGGTGTGGGATGGCAAACAGGATATTTACCATCTGCTGCACTGTCTGGTGATCCCTCGTCTGCCGCTGGCACCCGGTTTAGCCCCTGCGGTAGCCGCTGGGTTGTTGGATAGCCTGGCTAAGTAAAGCGATTAAAAAAGACACAAAAAAGACAAAATTACCCTAAAAAGTACCCTACTTTATGGAGGTCATAATGCGTTCGCTGACCGATATCGAATTACACACCGTTGACGGTGGATTTTCATTAACGTATCACCAGCGCCTGATTCTACGCCACAGCGCAGAAGCGCCCTGTTTATGGATTGGTGCCGGCAACGCCGACATCGATATGTTCCGTGGCAATTTCAGCATCAAAGATCGTCTGAATGAGAAAATCGCGCTGAACGACGCGACAGTGCTGGAACACGCGGATGGCTGGTCCATCCGCTTTAGTCGCGGTGATGCGGTTCATGCCACATTGCATATCACGCGTGATGAACAGGGCAGACTCACGCTGGCGCTGCAAAACGACAATCGCGACCATAACCGTATCTGGTTGCGGCTGGCGGCGCAGGAACAAGACCATATTTATGGCTGCGGCGAACAGTTTTCCTACTTCAACCTGCGCGGCAAGCCATTCCCGCTGTGGACCAGCGAGCAGGGTGTGGGCCGCAACAAACAGAGCTATGTCACCTGGCAGGCTGACTGCAAGGAGAATGCGGGCGGCGACTACTACTGGACCTTCTTCCCGCAACCCACCTTTGTCAGCAGCCAAAAGTACTATTGCCACGTTGATAACAGCTGCTACATGAATTTTGATTTTACCGCACCGGATTACCACGAGCTGGCGATGTGGGAAGACCATGCCACTCTGCGCTTCGAATGCGCCGATAACTACATCGCACTGTTGGAAAAACTCACCGCACTGCTAGGTCGGCAGCCGGAGCTGCCGGATTGGGTGTATGACGGCGTGACGCTTGGCATTCAGGGCGGCACCGAGGTGTGCCAGCAAAAGCTGGATACCATGCGTAACGGGGGCGTGAAAGTGAACGGCATCTGGGCACAAGACTGGTCCGGGATTCGCATGACCTCTTTCGGTAAACGCGTGATGTGGAACTGGCGCTGGAACCAAACCCTCTACCCGGAGCTGAAAGCGCGCATCAAGCAGTGGAATCAGGAGGGCGTGCAATTCCTCTCCTACATCAACCCTTACGTTGCCAGCGACAAAGACCTGTGCACCGAAGCGGCACAGCACGGTTATCTAGCGAAAGATGCGGCGGGCAACGACTATCTGGTGGAGTTTGGCGAATTCTATGGTGGCGTCGTGGATTTAACCAATCCCGCCGCCTATGACTGGTACAAAGAGGTCATCAAGCAGAACCTGATCGAGGTGGGCTGCAACGGTTGGATGGCCGATTTCGGCGAATATCTGCCGACCGACACCTACCTGCATAACGGCGTCAGCGCAGAAATCATGCACAACGCCTGGCCTGCGCTGTGGGCGAAGTGCAACTACGAGGCATTGCAGGAAACCGGCAAGCTCGGCGAGATTTTATTCTTTATGCGTGCGGGCTCCACCGGCAGCCAGAAATACTCGGTGATGATGTGGGCTGGCGATCAGAACGTTGATTGGAGTCTGGATGACGGGCTGGCTTCGGTGGTGCCTGCCGCGCTGTCGCTGGCGATGACCGGTCACGGCCTGCACCACAGCGACATTGGCGGTTACACCACGCTGTTCGAGATGAAACGCAGCAAAGAGCTGCTGCTGCGCTGGTGTGATTTCAGTGCCTTTACTCCCATGATGCGCACCCACGAAGGCAACCGCCCCGGCGATAACTGGCAGTTTGATGGCGATGCACAAACCATCGCGCACTTCGCGCGCATGACCAGCGTATTTACCACCTTGAAGCCCTACATCAAACAGGCGGTGGCGCAAAACGCCAGCAGCGGCCTGCCGGTGATGCGCCCATTGTTCCTGCATTACGAAGACGATGCCCGCACTTACCATCTGAAATACCAGTATCTGTTTGGTCAGGATCTGTTGGTGGCTCCGGTCTACGAGCAGGGCCGCAGCGACTGGACGCTTTATCTCCCGGACGATAACTGGGTCAACCTGTGGACGGGGGAAACGCACCGCGGTGGTGATGTCACCGTTGACGCTCCGCTGGGCAAACCGCCGGTGTTCTACCGCGCGGACAGCCAATGGGCAACTCTGTTTGGTTCATTACAACACCTATAAAACGGCTCGCCCGCAGCACGTGCTGCGGGCATTCGGAGAATAAAAATGAGTCAATCCGCAACCAATCCGGCTACCCTACGTCTGCCGTTCAAGGAAAAACTCGCCTACGGCATGGGTGACCTTGGCTCCAATATCCTGCTGGATATTGGCACGTTGTACCTGCTGAAGTTCTATACCGATGTACTGGGTCTGCCGGGCACCTACGGCGGCATTATCTTCCTGATTGCAAAATTCTTTACCGCCTTTACCGATATGGGTACCGGCGTGATGCTGGATTCACGGCGCAACATCGGGCCGAAAGGAAAATTCCGCCCCTTCGTGCTGTACGCCTCCTTCCCCGTGGCACTGCTGGCGGTGGCTAACTTCATCGGCACACCTTTCGACATTACGGGCAAAACCGTGATGGCAACGGTGCTGTTTATGCTCTACGGCCTGTTCTTCAGTATGATGAACTGTTCCTACGGTGCAATGGTGCCCGCTATCACCAAAAATACTGATGAGCGCGCCTCGTTGGCCGCCTGGCGTCAGGGTGGAGCCACACTTGGCCTGCTGCTGTGTACCGTACTGTTTGTGCCGGTCATGAATCTGATCGACGGCAACCCACAGCTTGGCTACATCTTTGCCGCCACGCTGTTTTCGCTGTTCGGTTTGTTCTTTATGTGGTGGTGCTACGCCGGGGTGAAAGAGCGCTATGTGGAAGTACAGCCCGTTAACCCAGCACAGAAACCGGGATTGTTAGCCTCTTTCCGGGCGATAGCCGGTAACCGACCGTTGTTTATTTTGTGCATCGCCAACCTGTGTACCCTCGGCGCGTTTAACGTCAAGCTTGCCATTCAGGTCTATTACACCCAGTACGTGCTTAACGATCCCATCCTGCTCTCCTACATGGGTTTCTTCAGCATGGGCTGCATTTTTATCGGGGTATTTTTGATGCCCGGTGCCGTGCGGCGCTTCGGCAAGAAAAAAGTCTATATCGGTGGGTTATCCATCTGGGTGCTGGGCGATCTGCTCAACTACAACTTCGGCGGCGGTTCGGTCAGTTTTGTCGCCTTCTCCTGCCTGGCGTTTTTCGGTTCCGCCTTTGTTAACAGCCTCAACTGGGCATTGGTGTCCGATACCGTTGAGTATGGCGAATGGCGTACCGGCGTGCGCTCGGAAGGGACGGTCTACACCGGGTTTACCTTCTTTCGCAAGGTGTCTCAGGCACTGGCGGGCTTCTTCCCCGGCTGGATGTTGACGCAAATCGGCTATGTACCAAACGTGGTGCAATCGGCAGGTACGGTTGAAGGCTTACGGCAATTGATCTTCATCTATCCGTGCGCGCTCGCCGTGGTCACCATTGTGGCAATGGGCTGTTTCTATAATCTCAACGAGAAAATGTACGTGCGTATCGTTGCAGAAATAGAAACCCACAAACGTCTGGCGTAATACCACCGTGACGCCCTGCGGGGCGTCATAAGGATCGACAATGAACAATACGGATCCGCTGACGCTGAAACTGAGCCTGAAAGAAAAGTTCTCCTACGGAATAGGCGATTTCGGCTCAAACCTGATGCTGTGTATCGGCACGCTGTATCTGCTGAAATTTTATACCGATCAGTTGGGAATGCCCGCTTTTTATGGCGGGATTATCTTTCTGGTGGCGAAATTCTTTACCGCCTTCACCGATATGCTGACCGGCGTGTTACTTGATAATCGGCGCAACATCGGCAAAAAAGGCAAATTCCGCCCGTTTATCCTGTACGCCTCCGTGCCGGTTGCGCTGGTCGCCACCGCACAATTTATGGCGAATGACTTCAGTCTGACGGTCAAAACCGCGCTGGCTACGGTGCTGTTTATGCTGTTTGGCCTGTTCTACAGCCTGATGAACTGCTCCTACGGCGCAATGGTGCCTGCCATCACCAAGAACCCGCATGAACGGGCGCACTTGGCCGCTTGGCGACAGGGTGGCGCAACGCTGGGTTTGCTGCTATGCACCGTAGGATTTATGCCAATCCAGGCACTGTTTACGGCACAACCGTCGTTGGGTTTTTTGGTCGCCGCACTGATCTTCGCCACCTGCGGCCTGTTTAGCATGTGGTGGTGCTACAGCGGCGTGCAGGAGCGCTACGTGGATGTCATGCCCGATCACTATAAACCCGGCATCCTGAAATCATTTCGCGCCATTTTTCATAACCCACCGCTGCTGGTGCTGTGCATTGCCAACCTGTGCACGCTGGCCGCCTTCAATATCAAACTGGCTATTCAGGTCTACTACACCCAATACGTACTGAACGATATTCACTTGCTGTCGTGGATGGGTTTTTTCAGCATGGGCTGTATTTTGATCGGGGTGTTTATGGTGCCTGCGGCAGTAAAACGCTTTGGCAAAAAGCAGGTTTACCTCGGCGGATTGGTCCTATGGGCCATCGGCGACGTGTTGAATTTTTTCTGGGGCAGCAACTCGGTACTGTTTGTCTCATTTTCCTGCATGGCTTTTTTCGGCACGGCTTTCGTGAACAGCCTGAACTGGGCGCTGGTGCCTGATACGGTCGATTTTGGCGAATGGAAAACCGGCATTCGTGCCGAAGGCTCGGTGTATACCGGTTACACCTTCTCGCGAAAAATTTCCGCCGCGCTAGCCGGTTTCCTGCCGGGTATCATGCTGACACAGATTGGCTATATGCCGAATGTGGCGCAGAGTGACACTACCCTGCTCGGGCTGCGTCAGCTTATTTTTCTCTGGCCGTGCGGTCTGGCGATCGTCGCCGCCTTAACCATGGGCTTCTTTTACCAACTCAATGAGAAGCGCTTTGCATTGATTATCGAAGAAATCGGCCAGCGTAAGCATCAGGGAGGGAAACCAATCGAAAGCAGCAGCAGCTTTACCGCATTGAAGAGTGACGGGTAACGTGAAATATCGTCGGCTGTGGGGTGGTACCAACGAACGTAAAACCCCACTGCCGATAAATATATCACGCCATACAATCCCTGCTCTCAAGATAGTTGAGTGACACTTGCAAGGTGATCAGTCGGTAATTGATCTTTCCTATTCTATCATCATCGCCTTTGAGTTGAGCCTCCATGTCGTTTACAAAAGCGTTGGTGATATTCAGATCGAAAAGACCATACTCAAGCAAGGTGAGTTTGATGTCTGGATTTCTCTCTAAAAAAAAGCAGCTATAATCCATAACTTCATCCCCACCATAGTTATCTTTTATCTTGGTATCTGGAAATTTTTTTGTAAACTCAACATCATTATCGGCAGCGAAGTTTTTAACAATAAGGTTGTAGTTTTCAACCAAAGGCAACTGATTGAATGATAACTCAGACAGTGAATCCCAATTATTGGGTGTATCGAAACTGTAAATATCGACCTTATCGATTGAAAAAGTGTACCGTGTCCCATTCATTCCAAGCGATTGAACACCTACTTTAAAAAGGTTTCTATATGCGGGTAAAGCCAGTGCTTTGAGTTTCTCAAAATTATAAAAACGATAATAGACTGCACCACCTAACTTGGCGGCAGGATACTCATTAATATTTTCATAAAGAGAGTCAAGAATGTCTTTTTTTGGCGAAATTCTAAAAAGATCGAGAAATCGTTGCCATAAACTCAACGCCGTTGCTTTTTTTTTATCATCATACTGTACTAAATTCGCCATATTACAATGATGTAATTTCCTTCCCCCTGTAAGTTCTATTTCCATCTTGCGAATCCCCCTCTATTTTTATTCGTGACATTGCTTAGCGTAGGCCACGTATCCGAAACAACAGCACAATGTAGTTTCACCCCGTGATGCTCACGTCGTTTTCTGACTAAGAATTTTTTTACCCGCAATACCGCGAAGCGCTTGATCGCAGAGGCACTTGATTATCTAATCAGTACCCTAAGCGCTACGGGTTTGGTACTACAACACAGGAATCAACGCATGAAAAAGCTACGCGTGGGCATCATTTTTGGCGGTAAATCCGCTGAGCACGAGGTCTCGTTACAATCGGCCAAGAATATTATTGATGCCATTGATAAAGCCAAGTTTGATGTGACGTTGCTTGGTATCGACAAGCAAGGTGCGTGGCATATCAACGATGCGTCTAACTACCTGCTGAATGCCGAGAATCCCGCACTCATCGCCTTAAACCGCTCAAACAAAAGCGTAGCGCTGATCCCTGGTCAAACACAGCAGCAAGTGATCGAGAGCCAGAATGCCCATGCCCTTACCCAGTTAGATGTTATTTTTCCTATCGTGCACGGTACGCTGGGAGAGGACGGTTCACTGCAAGGCTTACTGAGAATGGCCAATATCCCGTTTGTTGGCAGCAACGTACTGGGTTCCGCGGTCAGTATGGATAAAGACGTCACCAAACGCTTACTGCGTGATGCAGGCTTGCTGGTGGCCCCCTTTGTTACCTTGAATCGCGCCAATCGCCAGTATCACAGCTTTGCCAGCGTCAGCCACGCTCTCGGGCTTCCGCTGTTCATCAAGCCGGCCAATCAGGGCTCATCTGTTGGCGTGAGCAAGGTACGCAACGAAGCAGAATTTCAGCAGGCCGTTGAGTTGGCTTTCCAGTTCGATCACAAAGTGCTGGTGGAAGCGGCGATCGTTGGCAGAGAAATTGAATGTGCCGTGTTGGGCAACGATCATCCGAAAGCCAGCGTCTGTGGAGAAATTGTGCTGAGCGACGAGTTTTACTCTTACGATACCAAATACATTAACGAACAAGGTGCACTGGTGCGAGCGCCGGCGGATCTAACGCCTGACATTAACGAAAAAATCCAACGCATTGCCTTGCAGGCTTTCCAGGCGCTGGAATGTCAGGGCATGGCGCGTGTCGATGTTTTCCTCACGCCGGACGATGAAGTGATTATCAATGAAGTGAATACGCTGCCCGGCTTCACCAATATCAGCATGTATCCAAAATTGTGGCAGGCCAGCGGCATAAGCTATACCGCTCTCATCACGGCATTGATCGAGCTGGCGTTAGAACGGCAGGAAAACGATCGCGCTTTGGCAAGCTCTGTTCGCTAACGGATGCGCTCGCCGTACATCAATTAGCTCTCCTCACCAGACTTCAAATAAATATTTTTGAAGTCTGGCCTAACAGAACAAGTATTATAATTCACATATAATCGGTATCTAATTTATAAAGTTTTATCAGAGAGTTATGGATAACTGTCAATATACCACCTCTTGGACTATTATCATTAGGAAGACGAATTTTCATATAATCCATGAGTATATCCACCATATCCATATTCATAAGACCATGTGCAAAAAGCGCTCTTCTTATGTCGTCGTTATTCCTTAAGAAGAAACAACTACAATCCATGAGTTCATCGCCCCCCAAGACACCATTCGTTTTTGTGTCGGGATAATCAATCAAAAAGCGTTCTTCATTGCTTTTCATATAGTCATGCACAATTTTCTGATAATTATCCACGACCGGTAATTCAGCCATTTTCAATTCAGCGAGTGAATATCCATTTTTATCAGAACAAAAGCTAACTATATCTTCACTACCAATCGAAAAGGTGTACAGGCTTTCATTGTCACTGATATATTTTTCGCGGATATTGAACAGATGTTGATGTTCAACATCCGCCAGTCTTTTTAATTGTTCAAAACAATGAAATCTGTTGTTTGTTTTATCACTACTACCTTCATTGCCATCGCCATGAATAAGGTTATAAAACGTATTGACAACATCTTGCTTCTTGCAGGATTTGAAAAGATCAATAAACCTATCCCATAGGCTAATTTTCGTTGCTTTCGTTTTGTCAGTGTACATGACAAGATTAGACAAATTTTTACTCTTTAACGCTGAATAGCCTAAAAATCCCACATTCATAATTTCACCCTCTATTCAATATGCCGCAATACGCTAAAATAAATTCACGTCTAAAAATGCTATTTGATAATAGAGTTTATTATCTTTAAACGTAATCGATTTTATTTCATTTTCATGATTCACAGGTGCAACGGGCACTTCTGCTTCATTCACCACAGGAAATAAGGGATATTTTTCTAAAACATGATCATCAAAGCCTATATTGATAGAGTTTCTTTTTGAAACATCTCGCCCTGCTTCAAGTTCTCTTTTCATGGTGGTAGAAAACCCCTGAAATGCATTCCCATGTTTATTGAGCGGGTTATAAATAGGACCACCGTGATATTTAACCACGTTGTTTATGCCACGCCGCTCATCGGCAAGGATTTTGATAAAACCGGGCCGCGTTGATACGTTACTTTTCGGGATACCCTGAAAGGTATTTCCATGTTTATTCAGTGGATTATAAATAGGACCACCCTGATATTTTATCGGATTATTTATGCCACATTGCTCATGCGTAAGGCTTCTGATAAAGCCTGGCTTCATAGGCATAGCCATCTTGGGCATTCCCATAAAAAGCGTACCTTGCTTATTCAGAGTCGACGTAACGCTCCCTTTTGTAAGACCAAATTGTAAAACGCATTCTGTATTATCAATGGAATGTAGTTTTCTTGCTAATGCAGTCGAATTATGATTTCGTTCTCCATTGTTTGCAGAGATCCTATGGGAATTTAAAATACTATTGTCCAGTCTATTTAAATTTACTGTAGTCATATTTTCCTTATTAGTCCAATATCAAGTAAAAAATTAACGATATTATTGGATATTGTATTTTTTTCTTAGGTTAACTATTAATAATCGGCTTTTCACAAAAGCAAGCCAAAAAATAGTGCCAATCAACCTGATATCACTCGCATAAAAACATTGAGTTACAAACACGTAATATTGTTTTTTGAACAACGTAAACGTCGGATGAATTTTGGCTTAAGACTGAATTGAATACTAACGCCACACAATAATGTTGGGCTCACGCAGACGCTACTGTGATTCACAAGCGAGCAGTTTACTTAGATAAAAAAAGGAGCGTAAACAATGAACGCTCCTTTTTGATCAATAATCCGTTTAAACGCGAAGGCGCTTACAGGCCATCTTTGCCGTATTGCAGCGAACGCGGGCCATACAACACACCACGCGGCGTGCCCGCAGAGAGCAGACGCACGCTGGTGATACCAGCAATATCATGCCCTTTGTCAGACACCGTGCTGGCAATCTGTTCTACCGCCGCCTGCACCAGTGCGCCAAGGATGCCATTGGAGTTAGACTGCTGCTCGCTGCTGGAGGCCGTAGCAACGCCGTTCCAAATCTGTTTGCCGGTTTTCAAATCCACCAGCTTGGCTTCCGCTGTGACACGGGTTTCGCTGCTAAGCACCATGTACTTGGAGCCGTAATCTTTGACATCCAAATAAAGCGCAGCATCAGCGCCGAAAATCTGGCGCAGCTTATCGATGCTCACCGCGTGAATATCCTGCGCCGTGGTCATGCCGTTTTGCTTGAAGGTTTCATCCACGACAGCCACCGGCAACACATAATATCCCGCTTCCGCCAGCGGATAGGTCACCTGCGTTAGCATGCTGGGGCCCGCTTTAATATCCGGAGAATGATTAAGCGGCGGCAGCACCAGAATAGATTTCGGCCGACTTTGCTTAAATGCGGTGTAATCATACGGTGCCGGCTTGGCACAGCCAGTCAGGACCAAAGCGCATGCCAGCCCGAGAAATCCCAACAAACGGTTCATTTGGCCGCTCCTTTATTTTTGCTCAACAGAAAATCCATGTACGGCGCAGATTCTGGAAATTGCGCTTTTTCCGTTTCGAACTGTTGACGGGCTTCCGTGCCCCGCCCGGTATTGGCGTAGAGTAAGCCAAGCTGAGCGTGTAAGCCGGGCGGAACCGGTTTATTTTTCGCTTTGGCTTTTTCAAGCGCCAGATTCAGCGCTGTGATTTGTTCTTCAGGGCTGGTTTTGTCCTGTTGATAATATTGATACAGCGTCGGTTGATAATTATCCCAGCTATAAATCGTTTTGGGTTCTGCGGCACAACCGGCCAGCACCGCTGCCGCCAGCAGCAGCGCGACTTTTTTTCCATAAGACATACGTAGCAATTCCCTATGCTGTTAGTTACTTGGGCGCCATGCGCCGCTCTCAATACCTGACACCAGGTTGTTCACTGCTTCACGAATAGCAAGATCCAGCACTTTGCCATTCAGGGTAGAGTCGTAGCTTGCCGTGCCGCCAAAACCGATGATTTCACGGTTGGAGAGCGTGTATTCACCCGCACCTTGCACCGAGTACACGACTTCTGACGTTTGCACATTGACCACGTTCAACGTGGTTTTGGCGTAAGCAACCTGGGTTTTTCCGCGACCGAGGATGCCCCACAGTTGATGATCGCCCACCTCTTTGCGCCCAAACTCGGTCACATCACCCGTGATGACATAACTCGCACCTTTGAGTTTCTGCTGCTGGCCTTTGATACCCGCTTCAGCCTTGATCTCTTCCATGTTGGTACGATCCAACACGTTGAAGCGACCGGTCTGCTGAAGGTGGCTCACCAGAATGGTTTTTGATTGGTTGCCCAGACGGTCAACGCCATCAGAGAAAATACCGTTCATGTAGTTCGAGCGGTTTTCAAATTTTCCGACAGATATCGGGCTGCGAACGCCCTGATACGCCGTTTGGTAGGAGGTAACTTTAGGTGTCTCAACGCTGCGTGAAGACTCTGTTGCACATCCACTTAATAATGCCGCGGATACCAATAGAGAACCCAGGATGATTTTGTTTTTCATAGACCAATCCCTTATCAATCTTCTTTTGTGATCTTGATCGACCATTTCCGTGGAAATTATATAAATCGCTAATAAATTCATTATGTTAAATGTAATTTATTGGCACCATTACAATATGATGAATGTAAAGACCTGTCACTAGCTGTTTTTCTTAATTTTAATAACAAAAAACGCCAAAACCCTAACAACACCAAGGTTATCGTTTATTCTTTCGTCATTACCTGGCACATTATGCTGAATAATAGCGGTTGTCCTAAGTAAAACCTCGCGACGTAACCCACTGAGACAACACACTATTTTGTTTTCATTCTCAGCAATGCCGCTCTCCCTATTAACCCTCCATTTACATGTCCTACATCAAGATTACAGACTGAAGGAGCCAGTAGGATGAAAGACAGTAAATGGGGGGAAGTTGTATTTTTTCTTGTGTTTTCTCCTGCAAGTGCGAAACCCGTGCCAACCCCTTCCAAACCGCTTTCTGGGTGACCAGACAAAAAATCGAACGTTAACAATCAGAGAGTAACGCCTCGCCGATGATCTTTGCGCATCCGGCGTAGGAAAGGTACGCGGCAAATATGCTGCGGGACGTTTGTCGTCACCACTCTGGGTTCTTTTTTATCGGCTAGATGTGTCAGGGAGAGGTTATGAATCGCTTTGTTATTGCTAACGCTCAAGATTGCATGGGCTGTAAAGCCTGTGAAATCGCCTGTGTCATTTCACACAACGACAACCAGTATCCTGCGAGTGCGGATGCGTTTTTACCCCGCATCAAAGCCTTCAATACACCGGAACTGCGTTCTGCGGTAACCTGCCGCCATTGTGAAGATGCCCCTTGTGCCAGCGTATGTCCCACTCAGGCACTGGTGCGCAAAGACAACAGCATTCAACTGTTAAAAGACAAATGCATCGGTTGTAAAACCTGTGTGCTTGCCTGCCCGTTTGGGGCGATGTCAATGGTTGCAGAACCCACCAGCCCGGCCTCGCTTGCGCATAAATGTGACCTGTGTATCGGCCGCCCCGAAGGTCAGGCGTGCGTGGCGGCTTGCCCAACGCAAGCGCTCACGCTGGTGAGCGAACAGACGCTGGAGGCGAAGCGAAAAGCCAAGCAACAAGCCATGGCGCAGCGCTCTGCGACCACCTGGCAACGCGCCACGCCGGTCATGCCAACCAAAAGCGCCAATCCGCTTAAGCAGCGCCAAAACTGGCCGCGCGTTGAAGCGAAGAAAAAACCCATCGAACTACGCAAAACCACGTTTGACGAAATTTATCACGGTTTCTCCGCTGAACAGACGCAAGATCAGGCAAGCCGTTGCCTCTCCTGCGGCAACCATTCCATTTGTGAATGGACTTGCCCGTTGCACAACAGTATCCCGCACTGGATCAGTCTGGCGAAGCAGGGTCGCATACTGGAAGCGGTGGAGCTTTCACACCAAACCAGCAGTCTGCCGGAGATCTGCGGTCGCGTATGCCCGCAGGATCGCTTATGCGAAGGTGCCTGCACGCTGGGGAAAGAATTCGGCGCGGTTACCGTCGGCAATATCGAGCGTTACATCACCGACAGCGCCATGGCGATGGGTTGGAAACCAGATATGAGTGGCGTTACCCCCACCGGCAAGCGCGCGGCGATCATCGGTGCCGGACCCGCCGGTTTAGCCTGTGCGGACGTGCTGGCACGCAATGGCGTCGACGTTACCGTGTTCGATCGTCACCCAGAGATTGGTGGCCTGCTGACCTTTGGTATTCCGCCCTTCAAGTTGGACAAAAAAGTACTGACCCATCGCCGCCACCTGTTCAGCGAAATGGGTATTCACTTCCAACTCAATACCGAAATCGGGAAAGATATCGCGCTGTCGCAAATCATGGAGGAATACGAAACCCTGTTCCTCGGCGTCGGCACTTACCGTTCGATGAAAGCGGGTCTGGAAAATGAGGACGCGCCCGGCGTTTACGATGCCTTACCGTTCCTGATTGCCAACACCAAACGCGTTATGGGGTTACCCGATCTGGAAGAAGAACCCTATATCTCGATGGAAGGGAAGCGCGTGGTGGTGCTCGGCGGGGGTGACACGGCCATGGACTGCCTGCGAACCTCGTTGCGTCAGGGGGCGGCATCCGTAACCTGTGCCTATCGTCGCGATGAATCCAACATGCCGGGCTCGAAAAAAGAGGTGAAGAACTCACGCGAAGAAGGCGCGGAGTTCATGTTCAACGTTCAGCCGCAAAAGATTTGTCTGGATGAACAGGGCAACGTCTGCGGCATTAGCCTGGTCAGAACCGAGATGGGTGAGGCGGATGCCAGCGGTCGCCGTCGGCCCCGCGTGATCCCCGGTTCCGAGTTTGTACAACCCGCTGAAGCCGTCATCACGGCGTTTGGCTTCCAGCCGCACAGTATGCCGTGGCTCGAAGAAGCCAAGGTGAGACTGGATGACTGGGGTCACATTAATGCGCCAGCGCGCGGCAACGGCCGACGTCCATGCCAGACCAACCATCCACGCATTTTTGCCGGTGGCGATGCCGTGCGCGGTGCGGATTTAGTGGTCACCGCGATTGCCGATGGGCGCAAGGCTGCCATCAGCATGCTCGACCAGATGGGGTTACAAAGCACCATCGCTTCCTTACCGGCGGTCTCGCTGGCTTCTCAGTTCAACTCGTCGCGCGAGGAAACGCTTCCATGAATGCTTTTGTGATTGCCGATGCCAGTAAATGTATTGGCTGCCGCACCTGTGAAATTGCCTGTGCCGTCGCCCATGCGGGCGGCGCTGATACCACCATCAACAAAGCGCGTTTCTTCCCCCGCCTGAAAGTGATCAAGGGCGCACAGGTCAGCGTGCCGGTATTGTGCCGTCAATGTGAAAATGCTCCCTGCGCCAGCGTGTGTCCTCATGATGCGCTGGTGCGCCACCACGACAGCATTCAGGTCATTCAATCTCGCTGCATTGGCTGTAAAAGTTGCGTCATTGCTTGTCCTTTTGGTGCTATTGACGTTGTGATGACGTCACAAGAGGCTGCGGCAAAAAGCGAAGTGCACAAGTGCGATCTCTGTGTCGATGTTGCCGCATCGCCTTCCTGCGTACGGGTGTGTCCGACATCCGCGCTGACATTGGTAAGCAACAGTGAACTGCAACAACGGAGTTTCAAAAAGCAACAACAGGCGGCACGTGATAACGCAGACATTCGTCTGTTATAAGTAAAATACGATGACGCCACGGCGTGCCTATCACTCAAACTTATGGGTGTTTTTACTTTTGTTCATATAATAGTCTGTTAATATGCATATAACTTGTATTTTATCGGGGTGAATCGGAGAACACTCATCCCTTGGTGACTATCACGGAGTGAAGCATGACCTGCCATTTTGTCAGGTGGACCGGCACGGAGGCATTACCCGATCTACAACGCTTGCCCGATGCTCTGATCGCCGCCGCGCAGGAGCTTCCTGTCTGGCGGCGTGAACGCTACTTAAAAAGCCGAGCACTGCTGGCCGAGATGATGTTCTATTTTTTCGGCTACCCGGTATTACCCGCAATAACGCTTTCGCCGGATGAACGGCCTCATTTTATCGACCCCCATCTTCCTGATTTCAGTCTGGCCTATGCAGGCAATACGCTGGCGATATTGCTGAGCGAAGAGGGAAAAGTGGGGATTGATATCGAGATTGTCCATCTGCGCCCCACCCATGTCGCATCGAGCCATACGCAAACGCCCGCAGAAACCGCCTGGATCAATGCCCAAAGCGATCCGCTAGAAGCCGCCACACAGCTCTGTACCCTTAGACAAGCCATCACCAAGATATCGGACCCTGAGTTCAGCCATGGTGATAACCTGCGGTTGCATCCCGCCTCCGGTCGATTACGTTCAAGCTACTTCCCCTCACTGGAAGCCATCAGTGATATCGATGGCTATCTGGCTTGGGCCTGCGCGCGCACGCCGACCATAAATCATTTAATGACCTGGCATTATCAGGGGAACGGCGTGATGCATAAAACCGGTGAGATAATCCAGCAACAGCGCCAATCGCGCAGTTACATCAAGCTCACCAGCCATGTCGCCGAGAAAGTCCCCTCGGCGTGATATAAAAAAGCCCCGCAAGCGGGGCTTTTTATCACTGACTGCACGTACGATTAATGTGCGTCGATAAAGATAAACTTCAGCAGGAACAGCGCCGCAACCACCACCACACAAGGGCTGATTTCACGCCAGCGTCCAGTCGCTGCTTTCATCACCACATAGGAAATAAAGCCCAGGGCAATCCCTTCAGTGATAGAGAAACTGAACGGCATCATCACCGCAGTAATAAACGCAGGCACCGCTTCGGTAAGGTCGTCCCATTTCACGCGCGCCAGGCTTGAGGTCATCAACACCCCAACATAAATCAGCGCCCCCGCTGCTGCATAAGCAGGCACCATACTGGCCAACGGAGAAAGGAAAATCACCAGCAGGAACAGAAGGCCGACCACAACCGCCGTCAACCCGGTACGTCCGCCAACCGATACACCGGAAGAGCTTTCGATATACGCTGTCACAGAAGAGGTACCAATAAAGGAACCGACAACTGAGCTAATGCTATCGACATAGAGCGCCTGCTTCATACGCGGGAATTTACCGCGCGCGTCGACTAACCCTGCTTTATCCGTCACACCAATCAGGGTGCCGGAGGAGTCGAACAGGTTGACCAACATAAAGGAAAAGATCACGCCGGAAAGCGCCAAATTCAGCGATCCCGCCAGATCGACCTGGCCAACAACGGAGGTGACGCTCGGCGGCATAGAAAACACGCCAGAAAATTTCACGTCACCCAGCAACAGGCCAATGACCGTGGTCACCACAATGGAAATCAGCACAGCGGCGTGAATGTTACGTGAGGCCAGTACCGCAATGATAAAGAACCCCAACGCGCCCAGCAGAACGCTGTGAGATGTCAGGTTACCGATGGTCACCAGCGTTTCCGGGTTAGCAACGATGATACCGGCGTTTTTCAGGCCCATCATGCCGATAAACAAACCGATACCGCTGGCAATTCCTAAACGCAAACTGATCGGGATGTTCGCAATCATCCAGTAGCGAATCTGGAAAATGGTCAGTATCAAAAAGCCGACTGCGCCCCAGAAGATAGCCCCCATCGCGACCTGCCAGGAAATCCCCATGGCACCGACGACGACGAACGCAAAAAAGGCATTCAGCCCCATGGCGGGAGCCAATGCAACTGGCAGGTTAGCCACTAGCCCCATCAAAATACTGCCAAATGCAGCAATCAGGCAGGTGGTCACAAACACCGCTTGGGTATCCATGCCCGCAACACCCAGAATCTGCGGGTTTACGAAAACGATGTACACCATGGTAAGAAAGGTCGTGAACCCAGCAATCGTTTCCGTACGCGCCGTAGTGCCATGTTGGCGCAGTTTGAATACGCGCTCCAATAAGCTTTGCTCTCCCGCAAGCTCAGGTTGTGATGTTTTCATTATCAACGTTCCAGATAAGGAATTATGGTCGGTGGGTATCCTATAACAAAAAGTACAGAGATTAACGCCATTGGCCGGTTTTTTTTCTTGCTATAAGCAGACGTTATCGCAACCGTTACCCTCAACGGCATCGGGTATCCTTTTTTCCGCAAAAACATGAGAAAAACAGCGAACAAGCCACAACGCGCCATCTTCAGAACAAAAAATGAAAACCAGGTGAAAAACAGGCTTTTATCGTGTTTACGCCCGGTAAAGCCAAAAGACTGACGCGGTGGGGTAAAGTAGTGGGCGAACCACACGCGTTACCAATAAGGAACCCCATGTCTTCGATTGATTGTGTTTTTTTCGATTGTGATGGCACGCTGGTCGACAGTGAAGTGATTTGTTGCCAGGCCTATGTGAATATTTTTATTCCGTATGGCTTACAGTTGTCGCTGGAGGAGGTCATCAAGACCTATAAAGGCGTCAAGCTCTACGACATTATCGATCGTGTGAGCGCACAACATGGCCTGACGGTGGTGCCTGAAACGCTGGAAAAACACTTCCGTGCAGAGATCGCCCGGCTGTTTGAGGAATCACTGCAACCCATTGACGGCATTCCAGAACTGCTTGCCGCGATTACCGTGCCAATGGGCGTGGTATCGAATGGCCCGGTCAGCAAAATGCACCACTCGCTCGGGTTAACCGGGCTGCGTGAATACTTCGCCGATCGCCTGTATAGCGGCTACGATTTGAAAAAATGGAAGCCCGATCCTGCCGTTATTTATCATGCCGCTCAGCAGATGCAGGTCAATCTGGAGAACTGCCTGTTGGTGGAAGATTCATTTTCAGGCGTGGAGGCGGGTATCGCCGCAGGCATTCCGGTGTACTACTACTGCGCCGATCCGCACAATCCGCCGATCGATCATCCACGGGTTACCACCTTCCACAACATGGGTGACTTACCGCAACTGTGGCGTGAAAAAGGCTGGAACATTACCGCCTGACAGCGGTAGGCCGCGCTAGGCTGGGCGCGGCCGCCAGCGCCACCAGAACCGCCGCTTTGGCGCATCAACCCGCGCATGCACCGCATAGCGCTGGCTGACGCGATGCGCCAACAGCTCCAGCGCCAGACAAATAACAAAGTAAACCAGCGCCACAAACAGAAACACTTCGGTGGGGTAGACCATACTGCGGTTGTTAACCTGCGTGGCCAGAAACGTCAATTCCCCCACGCCCACGATATACGCCAGCGAGGTATCCTTGATTAAGGAAATCCACTGGTTGATAAACGACGGAACCATCATGCGTAGCGCCTGGGGCAACACGATAAACCAGAGTACACGCCAGCGACTAAAACCCAACGACAGCCCGGCTTGCCACTGCCCCTGACTGATCGCAACAATCCCCGCCTTGACGCCATGCGCCAGATAGGCCGCGCCAATAAACGCCAGTGCGCACACCACGGTAGTAATTTCAGGAATATCAACGCCAAATACAATGGGCAGCAGGAAATAGGTCCAAAAAATCAACATGATCACCGGAATAGCGCGGAAAAAACCCAACACTAGCGCCAACAGCGCGCCCAGCCAGCCACGCGACATCGCCAGCGCCACGCCCAACACCGTGCCCAACATCGCAGAAGCGATACCGGCCAATGCGCTGATAACGAGCGTCAGTGCGGCCCCACCAAGTGGGCCATCAGGAAAGGTGCCCCACAGCAGATAGCTGAGGTTATCGCTGATAATCGTAAAATCCATGATCAGTACCCTCGCGCCAATTGACGTTGTTGCCGCCACATACCCCAGCCTTCGATCAGCGCAATGATCGCGATATACAGTACCGTCGCCACGCCGAACGCCTGAAAGGTCCGCAAGGTTTCCGTCTCAACCTGTCGCGATGCATAAGAGAGTTCGGCTACGCCAATCGCCATCGTCAGAGAGGAGTTCTTAATGATATTCATGTACTGCCCCAGCAACGGCGGCATAGCAATTTTCAGCGCCTGAGGCAGAACCACATAACGCATGGCTTGCCAGGGCGTCAGCCCCAATGCCAGCGAGGCGTGTTTTTGTCCGCGCGCGACACCGCCTATTCCCGCACGGATCTCTTCGGCGATAAACGCGCTGGAATAGAGTGTCAGGCCAATCAATCCGGCAAGAAACTCGAAAGAGGGCCAACTCAAAACCTGACCAGCAATGGTCACATCATGGGGTGAATTCAGCCATTGCAACAGTGCGCCCGGCAGCAACTGCGCCGCACCGAAATACCAGAAGAACAACTGCACCAGCAACGGCGTATTGCGAAACAAGGCGCTGTAAGCGATTACCGGCCAGCGCAAAAGGTTACGATGGCTATCTCTTGCGGCGGCTAGCACCATTCCCAGCAACGTTGATAGCACAACCACACATAACGAAAGCCACAGTGTCAGCAAAAACCCGTGCCACAACCATGACAGATAACGAGACGCCAGCAGCCCGTTTTCCAGAAAAGAAGCAACGTTTTCAATCAATGTCATACCCTGTTTGCGGTAGTAAAAACGCGTTGTTGCAGAAACGACAATGCCCTCTGTTCAACAGAGGGCAGAATGCGGTGTTACCTGAAACGTCGTGTAGCCTCACGTTGGCTCGTGTGAACGGATAATGGCATCAGGCTTTAGGCTGTTTATCCAACGGCGCAAAGGTGAAATCGCCACGTGGTTGAGCAGATTTTGTGGTCGGCCCAAACCAGCGATCGTAGGTCTGTTTCGCTTCACCGGTTTTTTCCAGTTGCAGCAGCGTTTCATCCACCTTTTGTGTCAGGCGATCTTCACCTTTAGGAACGCCCACCCCTTGGTATTCCTTAGTGATGCTAAACGGAGAGATCTCAAACTCGGCTTTTTGTGCATCTGGCACGTTGGCCAGTAAGCCCACCAGCTTGGCGTCATCCTGAGTAATGGCTTGTACGTTACCATTACGTAAGGCGGCGAACGCAAGCGGTGTGTCGTCATAGGAGATGACTTTTGCCGTCGGGTAGTGTTCACGCAGTGTGATCTCTTGCACGGTCCCCTTATCCGCACCGATACGCAACGCTTTAATGTCTTCCGGCGTTTTCAGCACGCCTTTACGGGCGATAAATTTCTGCCCGGTGGCAAAGTAGGGAATACTGAAATTGACCTGCTTGGCGCGCTCATCCGTAATGGTGAAATTGGCGGCAATCAGATCGACTTTCTGCGAGGTCAGCAAAGGAATACGGTTAGCCGGGTTGGTGGCACGCAGTTCAACTTTCACCCCCAACGCTTTGCCGATAGCGTTAGCGATATCCACATCATAACCCACCAGCTTTTTGGTTTGCGGATCGACAAAACCAAACGGCGGGTTGCTGTCAAACACTGCAATTTTAACGACGCCCGCTTTCTGAATATCATCCAGCTTGTCCGCCTGAGCGATACCGGAAACAGAAATCAAACTCGCCAATAACGTTAATGCAACAACTTGTTTTTTCACCATTTACCTTGTCACCCTTCTCTGTTTTGTTAGCCAGCACGCTAACAGCCCGCGCGACAATCAGGAAATAATAAAAATGGATAATATTATAATCTTATGTCACATAGCCGAGTTTAAGACTCAGGGAGGGCGTTTTAGCAAAGATAAAACCCAGGTAACCAAGGGTGAAACCGGACGATTCGTCCAGTCAGGAGGGATAACCTGTATGACAAACCGAAAGCGCCACCGGGCCAGTTAGTCTTTTTCATGTAACCACCGCAGCGGTGGACTCTGCTTTCAACCTTAAAAACACGCCATTGCGATATTACACATCGTTCAATCAAGGCGCGCTTTATTTTTAAAAATACGTCTAATTCTCGCAAACTAAAGTGCTGTTTATATGTTGTTTAAATTAATAACAATAGAATTTTCAAAAAACTCAGCATGCAGGAATAAAAATGCCTCTAAGCCACGAAAAAACAGCCAAAATAACATCAATATTACTTTTTTTATCAAGCGTGACAGGGTGTGATTATCTGGGGAATAGCCCGCGTGATTCGCAAAATAATAAAAAATCCGGGGCCGTTCTCGAAACAAGCATAGAAGATGACATTGTCATCCCCGTTGTGATAAACAATAAAAAATTAAACTTTCTCGTTGATACGGGTGCCAGCGTAACCTTTATTGATGAAACAATAGCGAACTCGATAACACGCCCTTTACTCCCATCAGAAATTCCACAAAATTATCGCCAGGAATTTTCAAACGTCGCAACGGTTTCTGGACGACTGGAAGGCCATCAATTCACTCTACTGAAACCAACCGCTTTCGTCATCGGCACAAAAGAGATCAATGACAGCGACATATGGGTTTCTCTCGATTTGTCACTGCTGGCGCAATCGATGGGGACAAAAATAGACGGCATCATCGGTATTGATACGTTTAGACGGTTCAATTGGAAAGTCGATAATGACAAAAAAAAGGTGATTATTTCTGACACGCTTCCCTCCGCATCGGATTATCAGGCGTGTACCGGCTATGATGACAGTTACAACCGGATGCCACAACTCTGGTTTAAATATAAAAATAATGATGTGGCCTTCCGCATGGATACCGGCGCCGATCACAGCTTCGTTTCCAATGAATTCATCAATTATGTCAAAGAAAATAAGCTATCGTTTGAATTATTGCCTAGCAATGAACCAACCGTCGAAGCGGGTGGTTTAACAAAAAGCACCCAATATATCTTACAGGATTTTATATTTAATGGGTTGCCGTTAAATAAAATGGAGCTTTCAGATAATCAGGAAGGGAAATTTCATGTCGGAATGGATTTCCTGTCTCGGTTTAAACGCTATACATTTATCCCTTCACGCATGATGTTTTGCTATGACGCTGACTCTATTGAAAAAAACAGCATTCCTCATGAAAGATCCATTGCGGTTCGCTATATGGATGGAAGCATTGAAGTGTTTTACAACAATAACGAAGAAATACAAAAGTATGGTTTAAAAAATGGCGATAAGATATTAACCATCAACAACACTACATATTCACCAGAAAAAATAAAAACGGTGAGAAAATTGTTACGTCAAGAGCCCAAGGGAACGTTGGCACTGACTATTCAGCGTGAAAATCAAGTCATGGATATTGTGCTCTGATACAACGCGCTGAACGCGATGCCTAGAACACTACTACGCCCCTAGCGGGGCGTAGTAACCAGTGAAAATCACTGAGGTGTGGGCCCGTTTTTCTCTTTTTCCAACAGTTTTTCCAGCGCATCACCACCAATATGGCGGAAATCCTGCCCTTTAACGAAGTAGAAAATAAACTCGCAGATGTTCTGACAACGATCGCCGATGCGTTCGATTGAGCGGGCGCAAAACAGCGCGGTCAATACGCTCGGAATAGTGCGTGAGTCTTCCATCATGTGCGTCATCAGTTGGCGCACAATGCCTTCATACTCTTTATCGACCTTTTTATCTTCGCGGTAGATACGGATAGCTTCATCCAGATCCATGCGCGCAAAGGCATCCAGTACGTCATGCAGCATTTCCACGGTATGGCGCCCCAATGACTCCAGGCTAACCAGCAACGGCTGATGCTGATGCGAATATTTTTCCAACGCGGTGCGACAGATTTTATCCGCCACATCACCGATACGCTCCAGCTCAGAAATGGTCTTGATGATGGCCATCACCAGACGCAAATCACTCGCCGTTGGCTGACGCTTGGCGATGATACGCACGCAGGCTTCATCGATGGTCACCTCCATCAAATTCACCTTGGCATCACCTTCAATCACGCGCTGGGCCAATTCCGCGTCACGGTTGTGCATTGCCGTAATGGCATCCGTCAGTTGCTGCTCAACCAAACCGCCCATGGTCATCACCTGGGTGCGAATGTGCTCAAGCTCAGCGTTAAACTGCCCGGAAATGTGTTTGTTCAGATTCAGATTGTCCATGATGCTTCCTGTAATCAACCATAGCGACCGGTAATGTAGTCTTCGGTCTGTTTCTGTTTGGGCGCGGTAAACAGGGTATCTGTATCGCTAAATTCGATCAGTTCGCCCAGGTACATAAATGCCGTATGATCCGAACAGCGTGCCGCCTGTTGCATGTTGTGGGTGACGATCACCACGGTATAATCTTTCTTCAACTCGGAAATCAGCTCTTCTATGCGACCCGTAGAAATAGGGTCCAGCGCCGAGCAAGGTTCATCAAGCAGCAATACATCAGGACGGATAGCGATACCGCGCGCAATGCACAAACGCTGCTGCTGACCACCCGAGAGACTGTATCCGCTCTGGTGCAGCTTATCTTTGGTTTCCTGCCACAATGCAGCTTTGGTCAATGCCCACTGCACGCGCTCATCCATATCAGCGCGAGAAAGCTTTTCGAACAATCGCACACCAAAGGCAATATTGTCATAAATCGACATCGGGAACGGGGTTGGCTTCTGGAACACCATGCCCACCTTGGCACGCAGCAACGCCACATCCTGCTTGTCGGTAAGAATATTGTTGCCATCCAGCAAAATATCCCCTTCCGCACGCTGCTCCGGATACAGTTGATACATTTTATTCAGCGTACGCAACAGCGTGGATTTGCCGCAGCCAGACGGGCCGATAAACGCGGTCACCTGATTGGTGGCAATATCCAGCGTAATGTCTTTCAGCGCATGGAATTTCCCGTAATAGAAATTCAGATTGCGCACCTGGATTTTGTAGTTGGATGTCTCGGTAGCCATACTCATTAAGACTTCTCTCTTTTAACTGGCACGTCATCCGACACGCCGTTGAATCCATTAATGTTTCTTTTTCGCGAACAAAATACGCGCCACAATATTCAGCAACAGCACGCACAGCGTAATCAGCAGCACCCCGGCCCAGGCCAGCTGTTGCCACTCGATAAACGGGCTCATGGCAAACTTAAAGATGGTCACCGGCAGGTTGGCAATGGGGTGCATCATGTCGGTGTTCCAGAACTGGTTGGACAGCGACGTAAACAGCAACGGTGCGGTTTCCCCGGCGATGCGGGCGATTGCCAGCAACACACCAGTGATAATGCCGGAAACAGAGGCTTTTAATGTGATGGCCGAAATCATTTTCCACTTCGGCGTTCCCAGCGCATAGGCCGCTTCACGCAGGCTATCGGGAACCAGTTTCAGCATGTTCTCCGTGGTACGAATCACGATAGGCACTTGCAGCAGCGCCAGCGCAATCACCCCCGCCCACCCCGAGAAGTGCTGCATCTTGGTCACGACAATCGAGTAAACAAACAGGCCAACCACAATCGAAGGTGCTGACAATAAGATATCGTTAATAAAGCGAGTTACTTCGGCAATAACGGATTTACGACCATATTCGGCCAGGTAGATACCCGCCATAATACCGAGCGGTGTACCTAACACGGTGGCCCAGAAAATCAGCAATCCGCTGCCGACAATGGCGTTAGCAAGCCCGCCGCCTGCGGTATTGGGCGGTGGCGTCATTTCGGTAAACAGCGCCAGCGACATGCCATCGATCCCTCTCACTACGGTGGAGAACAGGATCCACACCAGCCAGAACAGGCCAAACGCCATGGTGGTCATGGAGAGGCATAGCGCAATGCGGTTCTTCTGGCGACGCCAGGCCTGCATTTTCTGCCGGGTGCGCGCCAACGTGGCTTCTTGTTCCATTCCTAACGCCGCCATTAGCGTGCCCCCTCATTTTTTGCCAGACGCATAATCATCAACTTAGACAGCGCCAGCACGATAAAGGTAATCACAAACAGGATAAGGCCAAGCTGCATCAACGCCGCCGTGTGCAGGCCAGATTCCGCTTCGGCAAACTCGTTCGCCAGCGCGGACGTGATACTGTTGCCGGGCATAAACAGCGACAGGCTATCGAGCTGGTAGGTGTTACCGATGATAAAGGTCACCGCCATGGTTTCACCCAGCGCACGGCCCAACCCCAGCATGACGCCACCAATCACCCCGTTCTTGGTGTAAGGCAATACGATGCGCCAAATCACTTCCCAGGTAGTACAACCAATGCCGTAGGCTGACTCTTTCATCATTACCGGCGTTTGCTCAAACACGTCACGCATTACGGCAGCGATATAAGGAATGATCATGATGGCCAGAATCACACCGGCGGCCAGAATACCGATACCAAACGCCGGACCAGAGAACAGCGTGCCCAAAAAAGGAATGCCGGACAGGATGCTCCCGACCGGTTGCTGGAAGTATTTGGCGAACAACGGTGCGAAAATAAACAGGCCCCACATGCCGTAAACGATACTCGGAATGGCGGCCAATAATTCGATGGCAACGCCCAGCGGGCGTTTTAACCAATTCGGTGCCAGTTCGGTCAGGAACAAGGCAATACCGAAACTGATAGGAATAGCGATGATCAGGGCAATCAGCGAGGTCACGACGGTACCGTAAATCGGCACCAGCGCACCAAACTGCCCGGCAGGGGCATCCCACTCTTTAGTCCACAGAAACGCAAAGCCAAACTTTTGAATGCTCGGCCAGGATGCCACGATCAGCGATACGATGATGCCACCCAGCAGCAGCAGCGTCAGCAGCGCGGAGAATCTCACCAGTGCGCTAAAGATGACGTCGCCCAGCTTTCCGGGGGCTTTCATGGTTGGCTTATACTCAGCCATAGGGCTCTCTTCTTCAGTGTTAATCATTTGACAGGCAAAGGCGGACGGGCTTCCCGCCCATCCGCCATAACTTATGTCAGTGCCTTGTTAACCGCACAAGGGCTTGCATAGCGTTTCAATGCTTATTTAAACAGCGCGTTACCGCTGCTGTCTTTTACACTGGTTTTCCATGCGGCACGAATCTGCTCAACCACTTCGGTTGGCAGCGTAGCGTAATCCAGCGCTACCGCTTGCTCACCGCCTTTCTTGAACGCCCAGTCAAAGAACTTCAGCACTTCAGCGCCCTGCTCTGGTTTTTCTTGTTTCTGGTGAACCAGAATGAAGGTGGTAGAAGTGATTGGCCATGCGTCAGCACCGTGCTGGTTGGTCAGGTCCTGAGCAAAAGATTTGCTCCAGTCGACACCCTTAGCAGCGTTGCTGAATGATTGACCGGTCGGTTGAACGGCTTTACCGTCGGCAGAAATCAGCTTGGTGTAAGCCAGGTTGTTCTGCTTGGCATAAGCGTATTCAACATAACCGATTGAGCCTGGCAGACGCTGAACGAACGCGGCAATACCGTCGTTACCTTTACCGCCCAGACCGGTCGGCCAGTTAACCGTAGAACCCGCACCAATTTTCTCTTTCCATTCAGCGTTCACTTTCGCCAGATAGCTGGTGAACACGAAAGAGGTACCGGAACCGTCAGCGCGACGAACAACGGCGATATCCTGATCCGGCAGTTTAACGCCCGGGTTCAGTTTAGTGATGGCTGCGTCGTTCCATTTTTTGATTTTACCCAGGTAGATATCACCCAGCGTTTTACCATCCAGCGTCAGTTCGCCAGATTTGATGCCCGGAACGTTAACCGCCAATACCACACCACCGATGACGGTAGGGAACTGGAACAGGCCATCTTCAGCCAGCTTCTCATCAGCCAGTGGCGCATCAGATGCACCGAAATCAACGGTTTTTGCTTGAATCTGTTTAACGCCGCCAGAAGAACCAATACCTTGGTAGTTAACTTTATTGCCCGTTTCTTTCTGGTAAGAGTCTGCCCACTTGGCGTAGACCGGCGCTGGGAACGTAGCACCTGCACCGGTAAGGTTAACGGCAGCTGAGGCGTTGACCGCCGTCAGGGAGAAGGTTGCCATAACAAGACCGGCAATCGTGGTACGCATCAGTTTCATAATCCCTCCTGTGGGATTTTTTAAAGGTGTCGACCCAGATTCTTTATTGATCAGAGTGTAGTTCGCAGGAGGAAAAATAGGACAATTACATGACAGTAAAATGTATTGAATATGACAGTTTTATGACAAGGGAAAATTACAGAGAATAATTGATGTGATAACTGCTTACGCTAACGCAAAATTACGCCCTTTTCATATCAAAAAGGACTAAATCAAAAAACAAGCGCGACATCATACAGCACAAAACTTCAGACATAAGGCTATAAAATATATTATATTTCAAACAACTACAAAAAAAACAACGTCACAATTGGTCACTTTCCGTGTTTTTTGGTGGGTTGCAGCGTAAGTAACAGAATCATTACCATCCATTAGCAAGTAGACCCATGCAGAGGATGACAGTGATATCACCAGCGAAAAGCCATATCCAATAAAGGCTCGCTGGAAGCCCATTTCCCGTGTGCATATCAGAGATAACCAGAGCCTTACTTTTCAGCCAATCGAACATCTGTTCTGATCGTGAGAGACAAAGAGGGCGCTAACCTTGAAGGCACACCTGCCCTTACTCTTTTTTACTGGTGACGCCCATGATAAATTCAATTGATACTCATCAGGTAACATCCATTCTACAAAAAGCGCATCAGCACTGGGGATCAGGTCAGGTGGTTCAAGCAGAAGAATATTGCCAGCAGGTGTTAGCAATATTGCCAGAGCAGCCCGACGCCTTACGTCTACTTGGATTAATCGCCAATTTCTATGGTAGGCGCGATCAGGCTATTTATTTCTTGAGACTTGCGATTATTTCCCCCTACGCGCCAACAACTGACCTCGACAATCCGGATGAAATGTACCAACTGAACAGTCATCAGAATGAAGCTGAAATTACTCCCCTTCAGCGAGAATAATTTCACCAACAAAGCAATAGCCGACGGCATGGACAGTTCGGATCGGAATATCAACACCGATCTGAGAAGCGACTTTCGCACGTAATCGACGCACCAGTGAATCGAGTGAACGGCCACTGTAGTAGTCATCTCGCTGGTACAACCTCTCTAAAATCATCTTTCTTTGTACAGGTGTGCCAGGCTTATCAGCCAGTAACTCGAGAAACATCAACTCCTTTAGGCTGAGTAACACGAGTGCATCCTGATTACAGCTCAATTTCCATTGCGTTGAAAAGATAGTCCATTGTTTCTGCGCTTCACTTACTTCTGCGGTTGGCTTATCTATGCGCTGCGCGATACTGGTTATCACGGCTGACAGCTCACGGCAGTCCACCGGTTTAACCAGATAGATATCTGCACCAGAGCGATACCCCTTGAGTTTATCTTCTAAACTACTACGAGCAGTGAGAATGATAATGCCCATGTTAGTGTTCGCCCGTAAATATTCGGCAAGAACATAACCCACTTGATCGGGTAGACCGACATCTATCACCGCAACCTGAAAATGACATTTTGGTAAAGATTGATAAAACTCAGCAGCATTTTTAGCAGCAGTAATGGTCATATTATTTAGCGCTAACCACTCTACCAAGCTATCTCGCAAATCCTCATCATCTTCGACTAATAACACATTAATTTCAGATGCCATTGTTCTGGACCTCTTCATGATAACAAGGTAATGAGACTGTCGCTGAAGTGCCACCTTCAGGACGATTACTTAACTGTATGTAACCACCATGCTGACTAATAATACGCTGTACCAAGTATAAACCAATGCCGCTACCCGCAACAAAACCAGTGCGACTGCCTCTAAAATATTTACCATACACAAGATCCAGCTCCAGCTGGGGGATACCTGGCCCATTATCGCTAATGGTAAGCGTCACAGTGTCGTCGTTTTTTATCAGAAAAACCATTATGGTACCGTTTTTAGGCCCATATTTAATGGCATTATCAAATAAGTTCAGAATTGCTGTTTTTAGCAACTTCCGTTCGCCATAAACAGCGCATGTGTTGGTATATTCGAACGTAAACTGTGGCGCTCGATCGCTCCAAAAATCGCTCGCCTCGTCTATGACATGATAAATGAAATCATTCAGTGCTATAGGCTCATAATGTATATCATTTTTGTTGTCTGCATTCATATCCCGCATAAGGGCAGTTTCCGCCACTTCAACCAGACGTAATACCGCGCGGCGCATTTTCCCGAGATTTGAACCGTAAATATTACCCTGACTATTATCTTTATGATGCAATATATCCAAATTCGTTCGAATAACAGCCAGAGGTGTTCGGTATTCATGCGAGAACATATCCACAAATCGCGTTTGAGTTTCCAATGCCTCTTGTTTGGATTCCAACAACAGTAACAGTTGATGCTTAATGCGCTCAAAATACAGCAGGAGCAAAGAAGGAAAAAACAACAAAGTACCAACCAAAGGAATGAGGTAGACAACAACGGTATGCACTTGAGACATCATGACCAAACTAAATGGCATCGGTGTATAAAGTAAAAGAATGAGGCGCAGCAAATGTGCAACAATAAGCATAGCTAAGCCAATGATAGCCATGTTTCGAGCAAACCCAGATGGACTAAAACAGATACCATGAGTACGCCTGAGCAACGTTTTCAGGCACAAAGAAAAAACCAGAATCAGACTGCTACTACTGAAACAAGCTCGAACAATCAGCGTTGCGCCTTCTGCTATTAATAAAAAATAGAAACATGAAAACAGAAAAATAAGCAAATACCCTTTACGGGTTGCTTTCTGTTCAAAGAAAGATTCTAGCCCTACCCATACAACGACACAGCCCGCAAATAACGCAACATTCCCGAGTACTAACATCACACCCGGTGGACGAAATGCATTCGGTAATATGAGCGCCATACCCAGTGCGGTCAAAACACCTGACATGGCCCACAATCGAGTATAACGTTCAACGGGCGCGGCAAAATACACACCCACCATCGTTATAGATGTGCATAACTGTGCAATAGATAAGGCAATATTTGCTGTATTAGGATCCATAGGCACGGTTTTTTCAGCCTCATAGGCACTGATCTTTCCCTGAATACCACTGGAAACGGGTGGAGTTCAATCACCCCGGTATTTAACCTAGCAGCTGACCTAAAGCAAAAAGGGGGGAAATCCCCCCTTATGTCTTTATTCCACGGTAACGGACTTGGCCAGGTTACGCGGTTGGTCAACGTCAGTGCCTTTGATCAGGGCCACGTGGTAGGAGAGCAACTGCAACGGCACGGTGTAAAAGATCGGTGCAATCACGTCTTCCACATGCGGCAGCGGAATGATGCGCATGTTTTCGCTGCTGGTAAAGCCCGCTTCTTCGTCGGCAAACACATACAGCTCACCGCCGCGTGCGCGCACTTCTTCGATGTTGGATTTCAGTTTTTCCAACAGCTCATTGTTGGGCGCAACCACCACAACTGGCATATCCGCATCAATCAACGCCAGCGGGCCGTGCTTTAACTCACCCGCCGCATACGCTTCTGCATGGATGTAAGAGATCTCTTTGAGCTTCAGCGCCCCTTCCATTGCAATAGGGTACTGATCGCCGCGCCCCAGGAACAGCGCATGGTGCTTATCAGAGAAGCCTTCTGCCAGAGACTCAATCAGCTTGTCCTGCGACAGCATCTGCTCAATACGTGCAGGCAGCGCTTGCAGGCCGTGGACAATATCGTGCTCAATCTGGGCATCCATACCGCGCAGACGGCCAATACGCGCCACCAGCATCAGCAACACCGTTAACTGGGTGGTAAAGGCCTTGGTAGACGCCACACCAATTTCCGTACCGGCTTTGGTCATCAGCGCCAAATCGGATTCACGGACCAGCGATGATCCTGCCACGTTACAAATAGCCAGCGATCCCAGATACCCCAGTTCTTTGGACAAGCGCAGCGCTGCCAGCGTATCCGCTGTTTCACCGGACTGTGAGAGGGTGATCATCAGGCTATTGGCACGTACGGCCGGTTTGCGATAACGGAATTCAGAGGCGATTTCCACATCGCAGGGCACGCCCGCCAATGCTTCAAACCAGTAACGCGATACCATGCCTGAGTTGTAGGACGTGCCACAGGCAATAATCTGAATATGCTGCACTTTAGCCAGCAGCTCATCCGCTTTCGGGCCCAGTTCAGACAGATTTACCTCACCGTGGCTAAAACGCCCTTCCAGGGTGTTTTTTATCGCCAATGGCTGTTCGTAAATCTCTTTCTGCATGTAGTGACGGTAAGCGCCTTTGTCACCCGCGTCGTAATTAACTTTGGATTCAATCTCTTCGCGTTCAACCAGTTCGCCATCGCGGTTGAAAATGCGCACAGTGCGGCGCGTCACTTCAGCCACGTCGCCTTCTTCCAGGAACATAAAGCGGCGAGTCACTGGCAACAGAGCCAGTTGGTCAGACGCAAGGAAATTTTCACCGACACCGCGGCCAATCACCAGCGGGCTCCCAGAACGAGCTGCCACCAGCACGCTCGGATCGCGGCTGTCCATCACTACCATGCCGTAAGCGCCACGCAGTTGAGGGATAACGCGTTTTACCACGTCAACCAGCGCGCCACCGGTTTGTTGCTGTTCCCAGTGCACCAGGTGCGCAACCACTTCGGTATCGGTTTCAGAAACAAAGCGATAGCCACGCCCGATCAGCGTTTCACGCAGCGGTTCGTGGTTTTCGATAATGCCGTTGTGAACGATGATAATAGGGCCAGAAACGTGCGGGTGCGCATTCTCTTCTGACGGCTCACCGTGCGTTGCCCAACGGGTATGGGCAATGCCCGTACCGCCCGCCAGCGGATGCTCTTCCACCGCTTGCGCCAACATCTGTACCTTACCCAAGCGGCGCACGCGGGCAACGTGCCCCTCGGCGTCAACCACCGCCAGCCCCGCAGAGTCATAACCACGGTACTCAAGGCGGCGAAGCCCTTCTAACAGAATTTCAGAAATATCGCGTTGCGCAACTGCGCCTACAATTCCACACATGGATGTGTATTCCTATACGCGTGACATATTGTGTCACTTTCGACGTCTTAGACCTGATCGTGCCGGTTTTTCCGGCGTCCCCGAGCCTTGTAGAGAGTTGGGGATTATTATGTTTTGCACAGCGCTTTAGCCTAAAACACTGTGCAAAACCGCCTCCACGAATGGGGAGGCGATATCGCTTATTTCTTCTTAACCGGACGCGCCCAACCTGAAATATGGCGCTGTTTTACCCGGCTTATCACCAGCGCATTCTCTTCCACATCACGCGTTACCGTGGTGCCAGCACCGATGGTCACGCCACTGGCTATGGTCACAGGGGCCACCAGTTGACTGTCAGAACCGACAAACACCCGATCGCCAATCACGGTTTTGTGCTTGTTGGCGCCGTCATAGTTACAAGTAATGGTGCCAGCGCCAATATTCACATCATCGCCAATTTCCGCATCGCCAAGATAGGTTAAATGGCCCGCTTTGGAACCTTTGCCCAAGCGCGCCTTTTTCAGCTCAACAAAATTGCCAACGTGTGCGCCTTGTGCCAGCTCGGCCCCCGGCCGCAAACGCGCAAACGGCCCTACCGTACACTCAGCGTCCAGAACCGCATTTTCTAACACGGTGTAAGGGCTAAGAATGCAATCATCACCGATCACGCTGTCTTTAATGACACAGCCCGCACCAATCTCAACCCGATTCCCTAATGAGACCTGCCCTTCAATGATCACATTAGCATCAATACTCACATCACGTCCGTGTGTTAATGTCCCACGCAGATCAAAACGCGCGGGATCGAATAACATGACGCCCGCCAGCAGCAACTTATTGGCCTGTTCCCGCTGATAGATACGTTCCAGCGTCGCCAGTTGCAGGCGATTATTAACCCCTTCCACTTCGCTCAGGTTATCAGGATGTACAGCTTCAACACGGCGACCTTCGGAAGCAGCCATGGCAATAATGTCGGTGATGTAATACTCGCCTTGCGCGTTGTTATTGTTTAACCGGCTCAGCCAACGTTTCAGATCCTGACCGTTTGCGGCCAGAATGCCAGTGTTGATTTCATTAATCTGGCGCTGCTGTTCCGTCGCGTCCTTGTGCTCGACAATCCCGACGACTGATCCGTTATCATCGCGCACAATGCGACCATAACCGGTAGGGTCGTCCAGTTTCACCGTCAGAAGCGCAATGCCGCCCTGTGGCTTATCCGCCAACAAGCGCGCCAGCGTGGCGGGTGATATCAAAGGAACATCACCGTACAGCATCAGAATATCTTCATCATCAGCAAAAAATGGCGCGGCCTGCTGCATAGCATGCCCGGTGCCGAGTTGCTCCGCTTGCAGAACCCAATTCAAATCCGGGTTAGTTAACCTGTCTTTCAGTAAATCGCCACCGTGTCCGTAGACCAAATGCACCTGTTTGGCACCGGTTTCCATAGCCGCATCAATTACATGCTGAACCATCGGCTTACCAGCGAGCGGATGAAGTACTTTTGGAAGATCGGAATACATACGTGTTCCTTTGCCAGCGGCAAGGATAACCACGCTCATGACACTGTTAGACATGCACCACCCTGATGAAACGAATTGATAACCCACGGATTCAATTGAATGAAAGTAAACCCGTTATCGCCGCGGATTACTACATATTTTTCAACGAAAAATACCGCTGTGCCGCGCATGGCGAGGAAAAAGAAAGTGTACCCAAGTCTAAACCTTACTGGTGGTTTTTTTAATTCATCTTTTCCGAAAAAGGGCTAAAACGCGACGGCGGATAGTGAATTCCAGTTTCAGGAAAAACAGACTTTTGTTTTATATGTTTCCATTTGTGACAAACACAAAAGAAACAGCGTTTCATTTTTGTCATCATAAACCTACAACTCAATAAACAATACCCAAGGGGATACAATGAAACTCAGTGCTTTACGGCTTGCCACGGTAGCCCTGGCGCCGTCCTTTCTGTTCCTTAGCATCACTGCACACGCCACTGAACAACCCGCTCCGGTATGGCATAGCATCGCCTTCGGCCAATCAACCGACGTTAACTTCTCCTCCAACGTTCTGCCGGAAAAAGTTGGCGTTAACGATGTCACCATCAATGGCAAAAAACTGACGGTTGACGATAAGGCCGATCTCTCAGCACCTATCACCCTCGAGAGCCGCGGCGGTAAAATTGCCAACACGCACGATGGGTTAACCTTCTTCTACACTACGCTGCCAGCCAATGTGAACTTCACCTTGCAAGCAACCGTGACCGTCGATCAGTTTGGCCCGGAAAATGGTGCTAAACCGGCCGCACAGGAAGGGGCTGGGATTCTGGTGCGCGACATCATCGGTGCACCGCGTCAAAATCCGTTGAAGGAAGGCTATGAGGAGTTCCCTGCTGCCTCCAACATGGTGATGAATGCCATCATGACGCAGGATAAGAAATCTCACACGGAAGTCCGGTTGCAAACCATTGTGCGTAACGGCGTAATGCAACCGTGGGGTAACGCGGGCGCCAAGATCACCAAGACCAACATTCAGGAAAAAATTAACCTGGAGCAGACCCCTTCTTTCCGTATGAAGGTGGAACGTACCAATGACGGTTTTGTCACGTCCTATGCGCCCAAAGACAGCGACAACTGGGTAAGCAAAGACGTGAAGGGGGCGGATCTCGTCACCAAGCTGGATAAAGACCATTACTATGTGGGCTTCTTCGCATCACGTAACGCCAAAATCACCGTCAGTGATGCGCAATTGACCACCTCTCCGGCACAAACCAAAGCCTCACCGGAATTCAAATTTGCCGCATTTGCCCCGGTATTGCAGGTAATGTCCTCGAATAAGAGCGCGAGCGATAATTATGACGTGCAACTGCGTGCCAACTATGCCGGTACTGTCACCATCACTCAGGGCGATAAAGCGCTGGGTGCCGCACATGCCGTTAAAGCCGGTGAGACGCTAAGCGTTCCTGCCAAGCTGAGTGCAGGCAGTGACTTCAAAATCGTTTATCAGCCAAGTGAAGGCGATGATAAAGCAGCGAAAGAAGCAACGTTCAGCGTAGAGAAAGTCAAACTGGCCGATGCCAAGAATGTCTATGTTTCTGCGCAAGGTCAGGCCAGCAACAATGGCAGCAAAACTGCCCCATTAGATTTCGCAACCGCGATTAACGTATTGCCAGCAGGAGCAACCTTATGGCTAGCAGACGGCGATTACAGTGCTTCTTCCATTCCCGTCAGCGCCAGCGGCAGCCAGAAAGCGCCGAAAAAACTGTTCGCTCAGGGCAAAAAAGCAGTGATTCACGGGCTGCAACTGAACGCCAGCCATTGGCATGTGAAAGGCATCGAAATCACTGAGAAGCCGTTCCGTATCGAAGGCAGCTACAACACCATCGAGCAGGTACTGGCGCACCATTGTGACGACACCGGGATTCAGGTTACTTCTTCCGGTGATGTGGGCCGTCCGCTGTGGGCCAGCCATAACCTGATTCTGAACTCGGAATCACACAGCAACCAGGACCCAGGCAAAATTAATGCCGACGGTTTTGCGGTGAAAATGCGCGTAGGCGAGGGCAACGTGATTCGCGGTGCGTTCTCTCATAACAACGTTGATGACGGTTTCGACCTGTTCAACAAGATTGAAGACGGCGCTAACGGCGTTGTGGTGATCGAGAATTCCATTGCCATGAACAACACCAGCAACGGTTTCAAAATGGGCGGTGAAGGTCAGCCGGTAGCGCACAAAGTGAAAAACAGCATCGCGGTTGGCAACCAACTGGATGGCTTTACTGATAACTTCAACCCCGGCGCGCTGGTGGTAGAAAACAACACGGCGCTGGATAACCAACGCTTCAACTTTATTTTCCGTCCAAGCCCTTACTCTGGCCCGGAAAAACAAGGCGTGTTTAAAAATAACGTGTCCCTGAAAACCCAAGAAGGCAAGTACGACGACGCCGTGGTGGGTAACGTGGACAACAGCAACTTCTTTATCAAAGACGGTCGCTCTGTTAACGCTCAGGGAAAAGAGATCACCGTGAAGAACTTTGCCTCCGTTAAAGTGCCGGAAACCTTCGCACGCGATGCGAAAGGCAACCTGGTACTGGGTGATTTCCTCAAGAAGAAATGATTGACTGACAACAGCTGAAGAAACGGCGGGGATAATCCCGCCGTTTTTTGTCCATAAAAAAGGCCGATCGCTAGATCGGCCTTTTTACTGAAGGCGCACGTTACATCGCTTTTTTGGTCAGCTCAATAACACGCAGCTTCGCAATCGCTTTCGACAATTCTGCGGAAGCCTGTGCGAAATCCACATCGCCGTGAGAATTACGAATGTGATCTTCCGCTTTACGCTTCGATTCCAGCGCGCGCGCTTCATCAAGGTCCTGCCCACGAATGGCGGTATCGGACAGCACAGTCACAGCATTCGGTTGCACCTCAAGGACGCCGCCGGACAGATAGATATACTCTTCTTCGCCGTGTTGCTTAACAATACGCACCATACCCGGTTTAATGGCAGTGAGCAGAGGGGCATGCCCCGGGTAAATACCCAGTTCGCCCTCGCTCCCCGTCACCTGGATCTTCTGCACCAGACCGGAGAACATGCCCTGTTCTGCGCTAACGACATCCAGATGGTAAGTCATAGCCATATCACCCTCCTAACTGACGTTACAGTTTCTTGGCTTTTTCCACTGCTTCATCAATGGAGCCAACCATGTAGAACGCCTGCTCCGGCAGATGGTCGTATTCACCGTCCATGATGCCTTTAAAGCCACGGATGGTGTCTTTCAGTGACACGTATTTGCCCGGAGAACCGGTAAATACTTCTGCCACGAAGAACGGCTGCGACAGGAAGCGCTGGATTTTACGCGCACGTGCAACGACCAGTTTGTCTTCTTCAGACAGCTCGTCCATGCCCAGGATCGCGATGATATCCTTCAGTTCCTGATAACGTTGCAGAATGGACTGCACGCCACGCGCTACGTCGTAGTGTTCCTGACCAACCACCAACGGATCCAATTGACGGCTGGTGGAATCCAGCGGGTCAACGGCCGGGTAGATACCCAGAGACGCGATTTGACGGCTCAGTACCACGGTCGCATCCAAGTGGGCGAAGGTGGTGGCTGGCGACGGGTCAGTCAAGTCATCCGCAGGGACGTATACGGCCTGTACAGAGGTGATAGAACCGGTTTTGGTGGAGGTGATACGTTCTTGCAGCACGCCCATCTCTTCCGCCAGCGTCGGCTGATAACCTACCGCAGAAGGCATACGACCCAGCAGTGCGGATACTTCCGTACCGGCCAGGGTATAACGGTAGATGTTATCGACGAACAACAGTACGTCACGGCCTTCATCACGGAATTTTTCCGCCATAGTCAGGCCAGTCAATGCTACGCGCAGACGGTTGCCTGGCGGCTCGTTCATCTGACCATAGACCAATGATACTTTGTCGATAACGTTGGAGTCGGTCATTTCATGGTAGAAGTCGTTACCTTCACGGGTACGTTCCCCTACACCGGCAAATACGGAGTAACCGGAGTGCTCGATCGCGATGTTACGAATGAGCTCCATCATGTTTACCGTTTTACCTACACCGGCACCACCGAACAGGCCCACTTTACCGCCCTTGGCGAACGGACACATCAGGTCAATAACCTTGATACCCGTTTCCAGCAGTTCCTGGGAGTTGGAGAGCTCTTCGTAGCTCGGTGCCTGACGGTGAATCGCCCAACGCTCTTCTTCGCCGATCGGTCCTTTCATGTCTACCGGTTCGCCCAGTACGTTCATGATACGGCCCAGCGTGGCTTTTCCTACCGGGACTTCAATGGGGTGCTCGAGGTCTGTCACTTTCAAACCGCGACGCAGACCGTCGGAAGAACCCATTGCGATACAACGAACAACGCCGCCGCCTAACTGTTGCTGCACTTCCAGCACCAGTTTTTCAGCACCGTTTTCAACCTCAAGCGCAGCGTACACGTTAGGTACGGCATCTTGCGGGAACTCGGCGTCAACCACGGCGCCGATTACCTGGATGATCTTTCCAGTTGCCATCTTGAATCCTCTACGTAATTCGACAATACGTAATTCGTAAACCTGGTTTAAACCGCGGAGGCTCCCGATACGATCTCGGTAAGTTCCTGCGTGATGCTGGCCTGACGCGCCTTGTTGTAAACCAACTGCAGCTCTTTGATCAGGTCACCGCCGTTGTCGGTTGCGGCTTTCATCGCAACCATACGCGCGGCCTGTTCACTGGCCAGGTTTTCTACAGCGCCCTGATAAACCTGAGACTCCACATAGCGGCGCAACAGGGTATCCAGCAGCGCCTTAGGATCGGGTTCATACAAGTAATCCCAGGATTTATGTTTCAGTTCACCCTCTTCCGCAGGCGGCAGAGGCAGAAGCTGAACCACTTGAGGTTCCTGAGACATGGTATTGATGAACTTGTTACTCACGATGTACAGCTTATCCAAACGACCTTCGTCATAAGCTTGCAGCATCACTTTTACCGGCCCGATCAGTTCGGACACGCTAGGGTTATCCCCCATGCCGGTAACCTGAGCAACAACGTTACCGCCCACAGCACCGAAGAACGAAACGCCTTTGGAGCCGATCATCGCCAGATCGCTCTGTACGCCTTTATCGCTCCAGGCTTTCATGTCTGCCAGCAGTTTTTTGAACAGGTTAATGTTCAAACCACCGCACAGGCCACGGTCCGTGGACACCACCAAATACCCGACGCGCTTAACGTCACGCTCTTCCAGGTACGGATGTTTATATTCCAGATTCCCTAACGCCAGGTGACCAATCACCGTGCGGATGGTCTCTGCATAAGGACGGCTGGCCGCCATACGATCCTGCGATTTACGCATTTTGGAAGCGGCGACCATTTCCATCGCTTTGGTGATCTTCTGCGTGTTCTGGACGCTTGCGATCTTACTACGTATCTCTTTTGCGCCGGCCATCTTTGCATCTCCTCAATGCCTGAAGGCCTGCCTGATGGCAGGCCCACGGGCGTTACCAGGACTGGGTTGCCTTGAAGGTATCAAGGATAGTTTTGAACTTACCCTCGATCTCATCGTTATAAGCGCCAGTCTGGTCGATTTGTTGCAGAAGATCGCCGTGCTCGCGGTCGGCATACGCCAACAGCGCCGCTTCGAAGCTGCCTACTTTCGCCAGTTCTACATCAGCCAGATAGCCACGTTCCGCAGCGAACAGCACCAGAGACTGCTGCGCAACCGACATCGGCGCATACTGTTTCTGTTTCAGCAGTTCAGTTACTTTCTGACCGTGATTCAGCTGCTTACGCGTTGCATCATCCAGATCCGAAGCGAACTGAGAGAACGCCGCCAGTTCACGATACTGCGCCAGTGCGGTACGGATACCACCGGACAGTTTTTTCATGATCTTGGTCTGCGCTGCACCACCCACGCGGGATACGGAAATCCCTGGGTTAACCGCAGGACGGATACCGGCGTTGAACAGGTTCGATTCCAGGAAGATCTGACCATCGGTAATCGAGATTACGTTGGTCGGAACGAACGCGGAAACGTCACCCGCCTGAGTTTCGATGATCGGCAGCGCCGTCAATGAACCGGTTTTCCCTTTAACTTCACCCTTGGTAAACGCTTCTACGTAATCGGCGTTAACACGTGCCGCGCGCTCCAGCAAACGGGAGTGGAGGTAGAAAACGTCGCCTGGGTAAGCTTCACGACCTGGCGGACGACGGAGCAGCAGGGAAATTTGACGATAAGCGACGGCCTGTTTGGACAAGTCATCGTAAATAATCAACGCATCTTCACCGCGGTCACGGAAGTATTCACCCATCGCACAACCGGCATACGGTGCCAGATATTGCAGTGCAGCAGATTCAGACGCCGTTGCGACCACAACGATAGTGTTGGCCAATGCGCCGTGCTCTTCCAGTTTACGCACCACGTTGGAGATGGTGGAAGCTTTCTGGCCGATGGCAACGTACACGCACTTGATGCCGGAATCGCGCTGGTTGATGATGGCGTCGATAGCCAGTGCGGTTTTACCCGTCTGACGGTCGCCGATGATCAATTCACGCTGACCACGACCAATCGGGATCATGGCGTCAACGGACTTGTAGCCCGTCTGTACCGGCTGATCAACAGATTGACGTTCGATAACGCCCGGTGCGATCGCTTCTACCGGAGAGAACCCGTCGTTTTCAACCGGGCCTTTGCCGTCGATAGGTGCACCCAGGGTGTTCACCACGCGGCCCAGCAGACCACGACCAACCGGCACTTCCAGAATACGGCCGGTACACTTGACCTTCATGCCTTCGGCAAGGTCAGCGTACGGACCCATCACCACCGCACCCACGGAGTCGCGCTCCAGGTTCAGGGCGATAGCGTAACGGTTGCCGGGCAGGGCGATCATCTCCCCCTGCATGACATCGGCCAGGCCGTGTACGCGAATGATCCCGTCACTGACGGAAACAATAGTACCTTCATTGTGAGCTTCGCTCACCACATTGAACTGAGCAATGCGCTGCTTGATCAGTTCGCTGATTTCGGTGGAATTCAGTTGCATGCTCCAGTCCCCTTAAGACTGCAAGACGTCTGCCAGGCGATCGAGACGGCCGCGAATGCTGCCATCTATCACCATATCGCCAGCGCGGATCACCACGCCTGCGACAACAGACTTATCAATTTTGCAATTCAGCTTCACTTTGCGTGACAGGCGTTTTTCCATGGCGGAAGTAATCTTGTCCAGTTGCGGCTCGCTCAGCGCGCTCGCGGAGGTGACTTCGACGTCAATCGTCGACTCCTGCGCGGCGCGGAGTTGCGCAAACTGTTCCAGAACTTCAGGAAGCACCAGTAAACGCCCGTTTTCCGCCATCACCTTAATCAGGTTTTGGCCGGGCTCATCCAACTGATCGCCACACACGTCAATGAAGGTGCTCGCCAGCAGATTCGGTGCCATAGCACCGGACAGCAGAGCGGCAACCTGTTCATTGCGAGTGACCTCAGAGGCAAACGCCAGCATGTTCTGCCAGCGTTCAACGGCCTGATGTTCAACCGCAAAGTCAAAAGCTGCTTTGGCGTAGGGGCGAGCTACCGTGACAAATTCAGACATCGGCCCCTCCCTCCTTACAGTTCAGCGACCAGTTTATCAACGATGTCGCTGTTAGCAGCTTCATCCACGGAACGTTCAATAATCTTCTCGGCACCGGCAATCGCCAGCATGGCAACCTGTTTACGCAGCTCTTCACGAGCACGTTTACGTTCGGCTTCAATTTCAGCCTGCGCCTGCGCCACGATTTTGCTACGTTCAGCTTCTGCTTCCGCTTTGGCCTCATCCAGGATCTGAGCACGGCGTTTATTGGCTTGCTCTACGATCACCTGAGCTTCCGCTTTGGCTTTTTTCAGCTGATCGGTGGCATTGGCCTGCGCTAAGTTCAAATCTTTTTTGGCACGTTCCGCAGAAGCCAAACCGTCAGCAATCTCTTTCTGACGCTTCTCGATGGCAGCCATTAACGGCGGCCATACAAACTTCATGCAAAACCAGACAAACAGGACGAACGCGATGGCTTGGCCGAGGATTGTTGCATTAATATTCACAGCACAATGCCTCTTTTAAGTTAAATAGTTGATGTTAAATACCTAACCGGCGTTACCGGGTTAGGCGACCGCAAACATCACATACAGGCCCAGACCAACAGCAATCATCGGGATGGCGTCAACCAGACCCATAACGATAAAGAACTGTGTACGCAGCAGAGGAATCAGGTCAGGCTGGCGAGCCGCGCCTTCCAAGAATTTACCACCCAGAATGCCGATACCGATCGCAGCACCGATCGCCGCCAGACCCATCATCAACGCGGCAGCCATGTACAGCAGATCCACACTCAGGTTTTCCATGACAGTCTCCAATTTGTTTCAGTTAGAACGTTATTGTGTTGAAAGAAAAATCAATGCTCTTCAGATGCCATCGAGAGATAAACAACCGTCAGAACCATGAAAATAAAGGCCTGAAGCGTAATGATCAGGATGTGGAATATTGCCCAAGGCACATTCAACAACCATTGCGACCACCACGGCAGCAAACCGGCAATCAGGATGAAGATCAACTCACCCGCATACATGTTGCCAAACAGTCGCAAGCCGAGTGAAACCGGTTTGGACAGCAGGCTGACACCTTCAAGAATCAGGTTGATGGGAATAAAAACCGGATGGTTGAAAGGTTGCATGGTCAGTTCTTTTACAAAACCGCCAACGCCTTTCATTTTGATGCTGTAGAACAGCACCAGGATAAACACGCCCAGCGCCATGGACAGTGTGATGTTGACATCCGCCGTCGGTACTACGCGCAGGTAAGGCAAACCAATAACGTGCTCACCGATGTAAGGCAGGAAATCAATCGGCAGCAAGTCCATGGCGTTCATCAGGAACACCCAAACGAAAATGGTCAGCGCCAGAGGCGCGATAAGTTTGCTTTTGCCATGGAACATGTCACGCACGTTGCCATCGACAAAACCGATGATCATCTCCACAAAGGTTTGCAGTTTACCGGGCACACCGCTGGTCGCGTTCTTTGCAACCTTGCGGAAAATGACCAGAAACAGGATCCCAAGTGCGATTGAGAAAAACATCGAATCGACGTTAATCGACCAGAACCCCGAACCTACCTGTAAATGTTTCAGGTGATGACCGATATACTCTTGGGGAGTAGATGCAGACATGATGTTCCTTACCCTGTTGTTGTTAATACGGTAACGGTTAACGAATCTTACGGTTAACGATGGCTGGCGCCACTATCTGCATTATCAGCACCGCCAGGTAGGTCAGACCAAGGGGAACAAATGCCGCCTTGAACAGACCCAACGCCACCACCAGCAACGCGATGGTGATAAATACTTTCAACGCCTCACCAATGGCAAACGACCAGGCAACGCGCCCCTCTATGGGTTTACCCGCCTGATGACGCAGGGCGAACAGCACAAAGCACACGTTCGGCAGCCACACCGCCAGCCCCCCGGCTAACGCGGAAACACCCGCCTCAACACTCCGCAGGCAAAAAACGGCACTGACCAAAACGAAGGTAGCTGCCTGTAGCATCAACCCCCAAAAGGCCGGTTTTCCACTGTAAAGGGAGACAGACATGCGTTTTGCTCTTCATTCCTTTTCCAGAGGCTGACTGACGTATAAAACTGCCTTTATTCCATCGAGTCAAGCGGCAAAAAACGAGCAAATTATACGGTTCACGCCTGCGAATTCAATCGATAAGTAGCAAAAAGGTGAACAATAATTTAAATCTCTTATTCAAGCCCTATTTTTACTAACAATCCTGGCAGCAGCCGCGGTCCGTAAGCCTTTCAATAACCCGATAATATGTGATATCAATCACATAAAAATGACATATCGGATTTATATCAGATCTGATTTTTTTAAGTCTTTAGCAAAAATAGCTATTTATCTTAATTAAATTCAAATAGTTAAATAAAGACTCTTTTTAAAACGCCCCGAAAACATCCCGTGCACCGAGCATTGACATCATTAACATTATTTTTTTATGTCTTTAACATCTGGATTTTTCATCCACAATCTACATCAGCAATTAATTTCTCGGGTTACTATTCGAAGAGAAACAAATAGTGTGCAAGGCTGGCAGCTTTTGTAAAAAAATGGTGATCGGTGTCCATTTTTCTATAAACAATACCCTTCAGGCTTAAAAGGTCTCTCAGATACAATTAGTTATAATTTGTTTGATAAAACGCAAAATTAGTTTGGTTTAAGAATCACCAAATGCCGTTCACCGTCCAGTTCGGGTACCGATAAACGCACAATACGCTCTACCGCTATCGACGTAGGTAATGCGGTTAGTTCCTCTTCCGGCACTACCCCTTTCAGGGCATAAAAGCGTCCGGTTGCCGATGCAGGCAAGTGTTTGCACCACGCCAGCATATCAAGCAAAGAGGCAAAAGCGCGGCTGATAACGCCATCGAAAGGCGGCTCAGCAGTGAATTCCTCGACCCGAGATTGCACCGCAAAGACATTATCCAGCTTGAGTTCATGCTGAACCTGACGCAGAAAACGCACGCGTTTTCCCAAGCTGTCCAGCAGCGTGAATGACGCTGAGGGACGCACAATCGCCAGTGGAATACCTGGTAATCCCGGTCCGGTACCCACATCGATAAACCGATCGCCCTGCAAATGCGGCTCAACCACGATGCTATCCATGATATGGCGAATCAGCATCTCCTGCGGGTCGCGCACTGACGTGAGATTATAGGCCTTGTTCCACTTGTGCAGCATGTCGACATACTGGATTAGCAAATTTTTTTGCTGTTCGCTGATCACGATGCCAGCCCGCTGCAATAGAGCGTCTAATTTGTGTTTCACGCGCTTATCCTGCCATATCTGATGAGACGTGGCTGCCAGGAACAGCCACAAAATGACACACCGTCGTGCGCTATCTGCGCCAGTTATCAGGCACTGCGGCGCAGTAGCCCTTGTTTTTTCAGCCAAACCAACAGAATCGAGATCGCCGCGGGGGTAATTCCCGAAATACGCGAAGCCTGACCAATGGAGCCCGGTTTATGATCGTTGAGTTTGGCTTTCACTTCGTTGGAAAGCCCGCTCACCTGGCTGTAGTCCAGATCCGCTGGCAGCACGGTGCTCTCATTGCGCAGCTGTTTTTCAATCTCGTCCTGCTGGCGTGCAATATACCCTTCATACTTCACCTGAATCTCAACCTGCTCAGCCGCCTGAACATCCGTCAGCGCGGGTGAAAACATCGGTAACGTGGTCAGGGTGGCGTAATCCATCTCAGGGCGACGCAGCAGCTCCTCACCGGTCGCTTCACGCGACAGCGGCGTTTTCAGCAGCGCGTTTACCGCTTCTCGCTGTTCACTGTGTGGATGCACGCGAATGTCGCGTAGACGCTGACGTTCCTGCTCAATCTGTTCCAGCTTCTCGTTGAAACGCGCCCAGCGATAATCGTCCACCATACCGAGTTCACGGCCAATTTCAGTGAGACGCAGATCGGCGTTATCTTCGCGCAGCATCAGGCGGTATTCAGCACGCGAGGTAAACATGCGGTAGGGTTCTTTGGTGCCGAGTGTACACAGGTCGTCCACCAGCACCCCCAGGTACGCCTGATCGCGACGTGGGAACCAACCATCCTGATCGAATGCCAGACGTGCCGCGTTCAAGCCAGCCAGCATGCCTTGAGCAGCAGCTTCTTCGTAACCGGTTGTGCCGTTTATCTGTCCGGCAAAGAACAACCCGTGGATAAATTTGCTTTCCAGCGTTGGCTTAAGATCGCGCGGATCGAAGAAATCGTATTCGATAGCATAGCCGGGGCGCACGATCTTGGCGTTTTCCATGCCTTGCATCGAACGGACGATTTGCCACTGTACGTCAAAGGGCAGGCTGGTCGAAATGCCGTTGGGGTAAATCTCGTTACTGGTCAGCCCTTCAGGTTCAAGGAAAATCTGGTGTGCATTGCGATCGGCAAAGCGCATCACCTTATCTTCGATCGACGGGCAATAACGCGGGCCGATCCCCTCGATCACACCGGCATACATCGGGCTGCGATCGAGGTTATTGCGGATCACCTCATGGGTTTTTTCATTGGTGTGCGTGATGTAACACGGCATCTGTGCCGGGTGCTCACTGACGTTCCCCAGGAACGAGAACACCGGCATTGGGTTATCACCGTGCTGTTGCGCCAGCACGCTGAAATCAATGGTGCGGGCATCGATACGCGGTGGCGTACCGGTTTTAAGACGGCTAACACGCAATGGCAGCTCACGCAGTCTGCGCGATAGCGGTATGGAGGGCGGATCGCCAGCACGTCCACCGCTGTAGTTGTCCAGGCCAATATGAATCTTACCGTCAAGGAATGTCCCAACGGTCAACACCACCGTTTTGGCGCGGAACTTCAGTCCCATTTGGGTGACTGCGCCGACAACCCGATCGTTCTCAACAATAAGATCGTCAACCGCCTGTTGGAAGATCGTCAGGTTCGGCTGGTTCTCCAGCGCGGTGCGTACCGCCTGACGATACAGCACGCGATCCGCCTGTGCACGGGTGGCGCGAACAGCAGGGCCTTTACTGTTGTTTAGTATTCTAAACTGAATGCCGCCCCGATCGACCGCGCGAGCCATCAAGCCTCCCATGGCGTCGATCTCTTTAACCAGATGTCCCTTTCCGATCCCACCAATAGCCGGATTGCAGGACATTTGTCCCAGCGTATCGATATTGTGTGTCAATAACAGGGTTTGACGCCCCATGCGTGCCGCTGCCATGGCGGCTTCTGTGCCCGCATGACCACCGCCGATCACGATGACGTCAAAAGGATCTGGATAAAACATGGTACTGCACCTCGCGTGGTGTTAACGAGAATAGTCGGGTTAACGATGTGTGCCTAAGATCATTGCTTGCCTTGGGGAAGGGGATTCTACTCAAGTTTACGCAAACGACAAGCCCGTTGGATCGTCGGTAGTTAAAGAAAGATCTTTTTATATAGAGATCTTTTTATTGGATCTATTATTAGGATCCATACTGCTTGTGGATAAGTACTTTTTCCAGATGAAGATCAACAGATTGTTGACGATCGTTTGCTGTGAATGATCGGTGATCCTGCACCGTATAGCCTGGGATCAAAACAGGCGGTTATTCACATGTCAAAAAACGAACAGCGGTTGTTATTGGGATAACTACCGGTTTTCACCCGGATATACATAAAGTTATACACAATTAAGTGGCTAAATAAACCGCTTAATTGAGTAATTCTACCCACGGAGCCAACCAAATTTCTGCTGGATCCTCGGGAATATCGTGTTCGGTGATGTCGATCTGCAACATCTCGCCGATCCTTTTTGCACCACGATCCGCAAGAATACGATCCGCGGTAACGATCGCTCCGCAGAAGGTGTCGTACTCTTTACTGCCGATCCCTATAGCACCATAACGAACCTGCGAAAGATCTGCTTTGCGATCGCTAATCTGTTTAAACAGTGGTTGCAGGTTATCCGGAAATTCACCGGCACCGTGGGTTGAGCTCACCAGTAGCCATATTCCGCTCTGCGGGAGGTCGTCCAGCTGCGGGCCATGCTGAACATCAGTGGAAAAGCCTTGCTGTTCCAGTAACTCTGCCAGATGTTCTGCCACATACTCCGCACTGCCTAACGTACTGCCGCTGATAAGCGTAATGTCTGCCATGCTCGATCCCGTCCGAATAAAAGATGCGGTATTGTACGCTGTGATCGAGCTGTTATCTACCTGTGGATAATAGGGATATACCTGTTGACGTTTATGGGGTGATCGTCCGCATGATCGGGTTCTGTAGCGAGATCAGGGTTTCCGTGGACTGAATTTCATCGATGGTCTGGATCTTGTTGATAAGTACGTGCTGCAGTGCGTCTATGGAACGGCACATTACTTTGATGAAAATGCTGTAATGCCCGGTGGTGTAGTAGGCTTCGACCACTTCCTCCAGGTTATTCAGTTTCTCAAGGGCTGAGGGGTAATCCTTTGCGCTTTTTAAAATGATGCCAATAAAGCAGCACACGTCATAGCCGAGTTGCTTGGGGCTGACATCAACCCGGGTGCCGACAATAATGCCAGCCTGCTTCATTTTCTCTACGCGAACGTGGATAGTGCCGGGGCTCACCGAAAACTGCTTGGCCAATTCGGCATAAGGGGTGCGGGCATTTTCCATTAACGCGTTAAGGATGCCGCGATCGAGATTATCGATCTGATAAATTTCAGTCATAATTTTTCCTTATATTTAGTTCTTTCTCATTTTTAGCATGCGTTAAATGAGGAATCAAAACCATGATGCCTGTTTCTTTGCTGGATTATTGAATTTCATCGCCATTCTATTGCTTAATTGCACCATAGACAGTGACGACGGACATGGGTAAATGAAAAAGAGCTATATCGAAAAACAACAACAAATTGCGTTTGTGAAATCCTTTTTCTCTGCACAGTTGGCACAGAAGCTGGGTCTGATTGAAGTTCAGGCTCCGATATTGAGCCGAGTGGGTGATGGCACGCAGGATAATCTGTCCGGCAGTGAGAAAGCGGTACAGGTACACGTGAAAGCATTGCCTGACGCCACGTTTGAAGTGGTGCACTCCCTGGCGAAATGGAAGCGAAAAACCTTGGGCGACTATGACTTTAGCGCTGGGGAAGGGATCTACACCCACATGAAGGCGCTGCGCCCTGATGAAGATCGTTTAAGCCCGATCCACTCTGTTTATGTCGATCAGTGGGATTGGGAACGCGTAATGGGGGATGGCGAGCGCTCCATCGACTATTTGAAATCCACCGTTAACCACATTTATCAGGCAATCAAAAGCACCGAAGCAGAGGTCAGCAGCAAGTTTGGCCTGACGCCTTTCCTACCGGACACCATTCATTTTGTCCACAGCGATACGCTGCTCAAGCGTTATCCTGAACTGGATGCCAAAGGACGCGAACGCGCCATAGCCAAAGAACTGGGTGCCGTATTCCTGATCGGTATTGGCGGTGCGCTGTCTCACGGGGAGCGTCACGATGTGCGTGCGCCAGATTATGATGACTGGTCGTCAGCCGGTGAACAGGGTCTGAAAGGACTGAATGGCGATATTCTGGTGTGGAACCCGGCGTTAAACGATGCTTTCGAGCTTTCTTCCATGGGGATTCGTGTCGATGCTGATGCGCTCCAACGTCAATTGACGCTGACGGGGGATGTCGATCGCCTGGCACTGGAGTGGCATCAGGCGTTGCTGCGTGGCGATATGCCGCAAACCATCGGCGGTGGTATTGGTCAGTCCCGTCTGGTGATGCTGTTGCTGCAATTGGCGCATATTGGTCAGGTGCAGTGCGGTGTGTGGCCACAGCCGGTCAGAGAGTCCGTGCCTGCCTTGTTGTAATCGCTGTAGAGGCGCTACGCTCAGGCGTGGCGCAACCGCCGCAATAAACGTCCTTTTAACCCGGTATCTACGTGCCAGATATGGTCGAAGATGTGCAGGATGCCGGGTTTTCCATGTTGTGACATCGCAACGGCATGAAAACGATGGTGGTGTTGTTGCTGTCGTTGCCGAACGCGTTGCACCGTCTCTTCCGGCAAGCGCTGTGCGATGAAATCAGAAATCATCACCGCATCGGCATCGTGCCACACATCATCTTCCAGTTTGTCCAGCAACGCTGACATACAGGCTGCCATGTCGGTGCCACCGCGAAATGATTGACCAAGAAAACGCGTAGCCTGTTCGATACCGGTGACGGCGGTCAGCTCATAGCGCACGATATCGGTGGCAAACAGCATGATGTAGCAACGGCGATTATCGGCGAGGGCGACGCGCATCAGTGCCAGACAAAAGGCTTTGGCGCAGCGTTCATTGAAACCGCCCATCGAGCCTGAGGTATCTACACAAACAATAAAAGGGCCTCTGGGCTGCTGTTCGTTTTGCTGATGCGAAACCGGACGCTCTATCACCTTTTCGTGCCAGCTCTCCCCCTGCAACCGATAGGTCAGTAACCGCCGTTCTAACAAGCGACGATAGAATTCGTATTCCAGCTCTTTAATGCCCATTGCGGCGAGTTCAGCGGGGAGTAGCCGCAGAATATCATCACTTTGATGGATGCCATCCACTTGCTCTGGCACCGTATCCGGTTCGCGTACTATCACGCGAAACGCTTCGCGCGGTGCTTCAGTGGAGAGAATGGATTTGGTTTCCCGGCTGCGGCCTAAACGCTCGGCCAGACGCTGCAATGATGGCTGTTTTTGCAGAAAATCACAGAAGTTAATCAGGGTTTGCAGCTCGGTTTTTATCAATTTCCCCGCGCTGAGATCCCATAATCGACCGGCGGCTGTCTCGTTCTCTGCCAGTACGGCTTCCAGTTTGCCGGTTAAGGTCAGCCGTTGCTGTAATTCATCGAGCAAGATCTCTTTTTCGGCCTCCATCAGTTGATGGTGCAAGGAGACCGTTTGCAAAGAGAGACTCATTTTCCAGCGCTGCAAGAACAACGCGTGGAAGGCGTTGCTAAACCGCTGCCCAAGCGTTGGTGCTGCCTGTGCGATAAGTTTGTTGGCCTGAGGAAGAAAAGGCGAGTCCACCGTTTGCAGCGTATCAACGATACGGGGAACGCGTGACTGAAAGGTCAGCGTGTCGATGGTCTGGGTATTTTGGTAACAGGTAAATTCCCGCTCCAGATCGGCCGGTGCTGCGGTCGCACGCAGACGCTGCTTGAGCGACGCTTTCCATTCGGGCAGATCGTGCAGCAGCGCCGTTTTCATTCTCGGGTGCTGTTCAAGAAAGACCGCAAGCTGTGGCGTAGCCAACAGCGCGATAACCAGGTCGTCCAAGAGCTCGTTTTCGTCAATGGACAACAGCATTTCCAGCGATTCCAACGTCAACATTCGATCAATCCTGTAACGAGAGCTGTATCTGTTCGTCGACCTGTTGCAGGCTGTCTTCTATTTTTGCCAGCCAGTCGGCAGGGATGAACAAACACGGCTGATGGTGGTGAAACAGACGTCGCTGCTCGCGCAGTTGTTGACGCAATTTCTCATATTCATCAGTAAGTTCTGTCGGTAAGGTACAGTCTCGTTTTTCAGGTAAAGAAAGAATGGTGGTCTGTAGGCTGATATCGCGCACCGCAAGATGAAGGTGGTCATCCACATACATATCGAGGTGCTGAGTAAACCCGATGCCGTTGAGTTTTCCCCTGATTTCGCCTTCTCCGCCTTTTTGCAGCCATGACTGCAAGGCGTTTTTTTCTAACACGATATGTGTCACATCAATATTATTGAGTACTAACGGACGTTGCAATACCACGGTCAGCGTATCTTTATTCAGCGACGCGGGCAGCAGATAGTGGGCTTTACGACTGAGGAATGCCCCCTGTTTTTCGACCGTGATCGCCTGCAACTCGCTCTGTTGCTGCTGATATTGTTGCCGTTTTACGTTTAGTTGCTGCAAGCGGAACAGCAGCGCCTGTTGTTGATAGGCGTGCGCGGTAACCAGTTGCTCGGTGTGCTGCTCCACCAGCGTTTGTGAATCTCTATCATGCCACAGGCAATCTTTCAGCAAGATGACATCGAGCGGAACAATGCTTTCACGGCCAGAGAAGAACGCACAGGCTTGCAGCAATCGCAGTGCTTTCTTCCAGCGTCGATCGGAAACATACGGCGCGTTGTCGGTGGTATTCAACTGTTGGCGCAGTGCGTAAATCAGTTCAAAGCAGGCATCCGGTAAGGCGATGCGATCGATAGCGCTTTGCCATGCCTGGTACTCTTCGTCGCTGACACTCAGTGACAGTGGTACCGGGTTGTCGCGATCGCTACCGGTGTGCGTCAACAATGCGCGGAAATTTTGTTTTTCCTGCACTTTATCTAACCACAGGCGAATAAGCATGCGGTCATAGAGTGCTTCTAAGCTGCTGTCCGATTCGGGCAGTTCATTGGAGGCGGTTACCAGCAGCCGCATGGGGATAGTTTCTTCATGGCTGCCGTTGCGAAAGCGCCGTTCATTGATGGCTGTCAGCAGGGTATTGAGAATGGCCGGGCCAGCTTTCCAGATCTCATCCAGAAAAACGATTTCCGCTTCCGGCAAATAGCCGCCGGTAAGACGCTGATAACGCCCTTCATCTTTTAGTGCCTGAATCGACAGCGGGCCAAACACCTCTTCCGGGGTGGAGAAGCGTGTCATCAGGTATTCGAAAGCGCGGGCGTCACGAAACGCGAACTTCAAGCGACGCGCGATCATGCTCTTGGCGATGCCCGGGGGCCCCAGCAAAAACACGCTTTCTCCGCTGAGCGCGGCGAGCAGGCACAGGCGAATCGCGTGCTGACGTTCATACAGTCCGTGTTCAAGGGCTTGGCTGAGGCGCGTAATACGATCGGCCAGAGAGGCTGATTGAAGCATAAGGGATCCGTTTTTACTCTGATGACGCAAAACAGTGTGGTAAGCGATAACGTCATCAATGATGATGCAATAATATACGGCAGATCACAGATTTTTTTTAATCGTATCTGCATCGATTATTGCCATCATTGGCTATGTTAATCAATAAACCAGTTTATTTCTGAATGTTTCGATTCGGCGTGAAGGGATGGGTTTTTGCATGAATATATGCATACTGTGCGCTTTCGGGCTAAGTCTACGAAAAACGCGTTGCTCTCTACGCAGTGAAAACAGCGGAAGTCGCAAAGTGAAAACAACAGAAGATAGGCGCTATGAGCTCAGAGCATAAGCAATCACTTCCTGCCATTACCTTGGCAGCTATTGGCGTGGTGTACGGGGATATCGGCACCAGCCCGCTTTATACATTAAGAGAATGCCTTTCCGGGCAGTTTGGGTTTGGCGTCGAGCAGCATTCCGTGTTTGGCTTTCTCTCGCTGATCTTCTGGCTGCTGGTGCTGGTGGTGTCGCTCAAGTATCTCTCCTATGTGATGCGAGCCGACAACGCCGGAGAAGGGGGGATTTTAACCCTGATGTCACTGGCCGGACGCCACACCAGCGATCGCATGACATCCATCGTGGTGATCATGGGGCTGATCGGCGGCGGGTTTTTTTATGGCGAAGTGGTGATAACGCCAGCGATGTCGGTGCTTTCCGCCATGGAAGGGATTGAGATTGCTGCCCCCGATCTGGACAGCTACATCGTGCCGCTGTCGGTGATTGTGCTGACCTTGCTGTTTGCCATTCAGAAACACGGCACCAGCAGCGTGGGTAAGCTGTTTGCTCCTGTCATGCTGATTTGGTTTTTGACGCTGGCAGTGCTGGGCGTGCGCAGCGTGATGGAAACGCCGCAGGTGCTTGAGGCATTGAACCCGGTTTATGCCGTGCGTTTCTTTTTGGAATACAAATTTATCTCTTTCTTCGCGCTGGGTGCCGTGGTGTTGGCGATCACCGGGGTGGAGGCGCTCTACGCAGATATGGGGCACTTTGGTAAATTCCCTATTCGCTTGGCATGGTTTACCGTGGTGTTGCCGTCGTTGGTGCTCAACTACTTTGGTCAGGGGGCGTTGCTGCTGCGTAATCCGGAAGCCATCAAAAACCCCTTCTTTTTACTGGCTCCCGATTGGGCATTGATTCCGCTGCTGATCCTGGCAACGCTGGCGACCATCATCGCTTCTCAGGCCGTTATCTCCGGCGTATTCTCGCTGACGCGTCAGGCAGTGCGCTTGGGATATTTGCCGCCGATGCGTATTGTGCATACGTCGGACATGGAATCTGGGCAGATTTATATTCCGGCGATAAACTGGCTGCTGTATACGGCGGTGGTGATTGTCATCGTCAGCTTTGAGCATTCTGGCAATCTGGCGGCAGCTTACGGTATTGCGGTGACCGGCACCATGGTGCTGACCAGCATCCTCTCCGCGACCGTGGCAGTAAAAAACTGGCACTGGCACCGCTATCTGGTGTGGCTGCTGCTGGTGGTGATGTTGTTGATTGATCTTCCTCTGTTTCTTGCCAACGTGGTCAAAATCATTTCCGGAGGCTGGTTGCCGCTGGCGCTGGGATTAATCATGTTCACCATTATGACGACCTGGAAGAGCGAGCGTTTCCGTTTACTGCGTCGTTTGCATGAGCACGGTAATTCACTGGATGCCATGATTGCCTCTCTTGAGAAAAACCAGCCGGTGCGAGTGCCGGGTACGGCGGTCTATCTCTCGCGCGCGACGCACGTTATCCCGTTTGCATTACTGCATAATCTCAAGCACAACAAAGTGTTGCATGAAAGGGTGGTACTACTGACCATGCGCACAGAAGCGGTTCCCTATGTGCATAACGTGCAGCGCGTTACGGTTGAACAGCTTTCCCCGACCTTTTGGCGCGTGATTGCCAACTACGGCTGGCGAGAAACGCCCAACGTGGAAGAGGTATTTCACCGCTGTTGGCAGGAGGGATTGGCGTGCCAAATGATGGAAACATCGTTTTTCATGTCCAATGAGTCGCTGACCATGGGCAAACGGCCCTGGTATCTGCGCGTGCGCGGCAAGGTGTTTATGATGCTGAGTCGTAATGCTCTGCGTGCAGCCGATCAGTTTGAGATACCGCCGAACCGGCTGATAGAGCTGGGGATTCAGGTAGAGATTTAGTGTATGACGCCCTCGATATAGAGGGCGTCATTTTTGGTGATTATTTACCGTTCGGTTTTAAGGTTTCTCCTTCCTTCAGGGTAAACAGCTCATCATCACGGGTGGAGACGCGGGCGCTGCCGTCCGGCATGCGATAAGCCCCTTCGGTAAAGCCGGAGCCGTTCAGGAACGGGGCAACAGCCTGTGGTTTATTCTTCAGCGTCGCTTCCAGTGCCAGCAGCGCGTAGGGATCGATGCTATCAATCGACGCATATTGATATTTGGCGGAGTTCATAAAGAAGCCGTTGTGCAGATTATTGCTGATGATGTTGTCAGCCACTTTTTCAGCTATCGTCAGGTAGGCTTTATCCTGCGTTGCCTGCCACAGATCGATCAGCGCAAAAATAGCATACGGGTCGCTGTTCTTGGTGCTGACATTGACGCTGACGCCTTTACCCGGTGCTGCGCCGATATCCCCCAGATCCAACCCCTTGGCGATGCCGCGTGCTACTTTCCACAGATCGGCATCCTTCTCCAGCGTATAAGCGCGGGCATAGGACAACAGGAAATCACTGCTGGCCGGGTAGGCTTTCAGCACCGTGCCTTTTTTACCGTAGTAACCATCGCGCGGCAGCGTGTAGTTGGAAAGATCGGTGCCGTTGGCCAGCATCGGACGGAAGGTGTTGTTACTTTCGTCATAGCCGTATTTGGCAAACGCTTTCAAGCCATCCAGCGTCCATTTTTTGATATCGTCGCCGTCTTTACCGAGATCTTTCGCCAGTTGTAGCTGCATCAGCGCATTTTCGGAATAGAGCGTGCTGGTGCGGCCTTTCAACATCATGTTGCCTTCCAACGCAGCAGGTCCAAACTCTGGTCCGAACTGACGTTGCGCGCGGTCACCGTATTTGGAGTTGGTGTCGCTGTCATCGCTGGTTTCAGCGCGCTTTAATGCCTGAGTGAACTGGTAAACACCCAAACCGGTTTTTTTATCGCGTGGCAACACGTACTGCTCCGCCAGACGTTTTGCCCACACCAGCGCGCCGGCTTCCTGATTGTTTTTATAAAGCAGGGAGGCGGAATAGATCAGGTCATTACCGGCGTTAAGAAAACTCAGCCCTTTGGTGGCGAAGAACGGGGGTTGCTGGGTAAAGCTGTTGTCCCACAGTTTACCGATCTCCTTACCGTACTGACCGTGGCGGCTGGTTTCCAACATTTGCCAATCATAAACGTGGGCATTCCAGAACGCGCGAATGAAGCGAACCGTTGCCGGTTTATCCACGGCAAACATCAATTCGTAGAAGGGATAGGCATTTTTCAGTTCATGTACCAGCTCTTTTTCACTCGGCCCTTCGGGCTGGAGCGTTTTTAAATCGACAAAACGATGTCCCCCCCAAATCAGCAGGCCGCTTTTATCCTGATAGCGATCGAAATAGTAACGCACGCTGGTTTTGGCGCGCTGTTGATAATGCTCATCACCCGTCAGGTTAGAGAGGCCAACCAATACACGCATAAAGTTTTGCTGAGCGGAAAAATTGGAGAGTACCGCGGTGCGCCCATCGGGGAAAACCCACTCAAGCTGTTTACCGGTGCGCGGATCGACACCGCTCGCCAATAACGGTGAAGGTTGCGTGCCGTGATAATGGTCGCCCGCTTTATCCAGTACGGTATCGGCGTACTGTTTTACGACAGCTAAACGATCGGCGCTGTGCGCCTGAGTGGTGAGTGTAGCCATACAGCAGAGGGCTGCCAAAGAGAGGGATAGGTGTTTCATCGTTAGAGTCCTTGTTTACAAACCAGAGTTTTTTCGGCAGGCGTCAGGGTGCCGTTATTGTTTAAATAGTGAGTAGGGTGACGTGAGCTTTAAGAGGTGAGGTAAATAATACGAAAAAAGAAACGCTGTTTTAATAAATGTATTATTTGGTTTCATTGTTTGTTTTTCATTTGTGATAGCGATCAATCTTCCTACACCGGTGGTCAACGGCTATTTTCTAACCTAATGTTTTTCTTATCTCTCTTATTTGTGATAGCGAAACGTTTCGATGGCGATCACAATTCCGCAAACTCTTTTTTGCTTTATCAGGACTTTTTCTTAAACTTTACTGCAAGCGAAACGTTTCGCTGTCGTTATCAAAACGAGTGACATAATGAAAAAAGGCGTATTACTCAATTCCGAAGTCTCGAGTGTGATTGCCCGCCTTGGGCACACTGACCAAGTGGTGGTGTGTGATGCAGGGTTACCCATTCCTGCCACCACCGCCCGCGTTGATCTGGCGTTAACACACAATGTGCCTACCTTTATACAGGTGCTGAGCGTGATTACGCAGGAGATGCAGGTGGAAGCGGCGATTGTTGCGCAAGAGATTATCGAGAAGAACCCAGAGCTCCATGAGGCTATTCGTGAGCATTTGCAACAGCTTGAACAACATCAGGGAAATACCATTGCGTTGCACTATGTCAGTCATGAGGCATTCAAGACGCAAAGCGGGCAAAGCAAGGCCGTTTTTCGCAGCGGTGAATGCTCGCCCTATGCCAATATTATTTTGTGTGCTGGTGTAACCTTCTGAGGCTGAGATGGAACCTTTATTACAGTTGCAGGGAATAGTAAAAACTTTTCCCGGTGTAAAAGCGCTGTCCGGTGCTGCCCTGAATGTCTATCCCGGCAAGGTGATGGCGCTGGTGGGGGAGAACGGTGCCGGTAAATCTACCCTGATGAAGGTGCTCACCGGTATTTATCGCAAAGATGCCGGTCATGTTCGCTTTCTCGGGCAGGAGGTTGCCTTTAGCGGGCCAAAAGCGTCACAACATGCGGGTATCGGTATTATTCATCAGGAACTCAACCTGATTCCTCAACTGACGATTGCCGAAAATATTTTCCTTGGCCGTGAATTTACTGGAGCCTTGGGGCGCATTGATTGGCAAAAGATGTACGCCGAAGCCGATAAGCTGCTGAAAAAGCTTAACCTGCGCTACAACAGCCGCCGATTGGTCGGTGAGTTGTCCATTGGTGACCAGCAAATGGTCGAGATTGCTAAGGTGCTGAGTTTTGAATCCAAAGTGATCATCATGGATGAACCCACGGATGCACTGACGGATACCGAAACCGCATCCCTATTCACCGTGATCAAGGAACTGACCGCACAAGGCTGCGGCATCGTCTATATCTCCCACCGTCTGAAAGAGATCTTCGAGATTTGCGATGACGTGACCGTGCTGCGTGACGGTCAGTTTATCGGTGAGCGCCCGGTCAACCAACTGCATGAAGAACAGCTCATTGAAATGATGGTGGGGCGCAAGTTGGAAGAGCAGTACCCTCGACTGAATACCGTACCGGGTGATATTCGCCTGAGCGTTAAAGATCTGTCGGGGCCGGGGGTTGAAGGCGTCAGCTTTACGTTGCGCCAGGGGGAAATCCTCGGTATTTCCGGCTTGATGGGCGCAGGCCGTACAGAACTGATGAAGATCCTGTATGGCGCACTTCCTCGCACGCGCGGTGACGTGGTGCTGGATGGCCGTGAGGTGGTGACGCGCAGTCCGCAGGATGGGCTGGCAAACGGCATCGTTTATATCTCAGAAGATCGCAAACGTGATGGACTGGTGTTGGGAATGTCCGTCAAAGAGAACATGTCGCTGACGGCACTGCGTTATTTCAGCCGTGGTTTTGGCGCACTCAAACATGAAGACGAACGCACCGCCGTCAGTGATTTTATCCGTTTGTTTAATATCAAAACCCCCTCAATGGCGCAGCCGATTGGCCTGTTGTCCGGCGGTAACCAGCAGAAGGTCGCGATTGCCCGTGGGCTGATGACTCGGCCGAAAGTGCTGATTCTCGATGAACCTACACGCGGCGTTGATGTGGGGGCCAAGAAAGAGATCTACCAGTTAATCAACCAGTTCAAAGAGGAAGGCCTCAGCATCATTTTGGTGTCATCGGAAATGCCGGAAGTTCTCGGTATGAGCGATCGCATTTTGGTGATGCATGAAGGCCGCTTGAGCGGTGAATTCTCTATTGAGCAGGCCACTCAGGAAGTGCTGATGGCGGCGGCGGTTGGCAAGCAATATAGCGTAAAGCAGGAGTAAGTCAGACATGAGTTCCGAATCTATCACAGCAAAGCGCTGGTTCAGTAAAGAGTGGCTGTTGGAGCAAAAGTCGCTGATTGCCCTGCTGATCCTGATCGCAGTGGTCTCGTCCATGAGCCCTAACTTTTTCACGGTCAATAACCTGTTCAATATCCTGCAACAGACATCGGTGAACGCCATTATGGCGGTAGGAATGACACTGGTTATTTTGACCTCGGGCATCGATTTGTCCGTCGGGTCATTGTTGGCGCTGACCGGTGCGGTGGCGGCATCGATTGTTGGCCTGGAAGTGAACGCGCTGCTGGCGGTGTTTGGTGCATTGGCGCTGGGTGCGGCAATCGGGGCGGGCACCGGCGTTATTGTGGCGAAAGGAAAAGTTCAGGCGTTTATCGCCACGCTGGTGATGATGTTGCTGCTGCGCGGCGTCACCATGGTGTACACCAACGGCAGCCCGATCAACACCGGTTTTTCTGACGTTGCCGATGCTTTCGGCTGGTTTGGTATTGGTCGCCCTCTGGGTATTCCTACACCGATCTGGTTGATGGTTATCGTTTTTATCGCGGCCTGGTACATGCTGCACCACACGCGGCTTGGGCGCTATATCTATGCGCTGGGCGGCAATGAAGCAGCGACCCGCTTGTCGGGCATCAGCGTCGATAAAGTCAAAATTATCGTCTACGCCTTATGTGGGTTGTTGTCCGCACTGGCGGGGATTATCGAAGTCGCGCGTTTGTCATCGGCACAGCCGACGGCGGGCACGGGGTATGAACTGGATGCGATTGCGGCAGTGGTGCTGGGCGGAACCAGTTTGGCGGGCGGTAAAGGGCGCATTGTCGGCACGCTCATCGGCGCGCTGATTCTTGGGTTCCTCAACAATGGACTGAACCTGTTAGGTGTTTCTTCTTACTACCAAATGATCGTTAAGGCAGCCGTTATTTTGTTGGCGGTTTTGGTAGATAACAAAAAGCAGTAAATAACCTTCATTCTCACGCATAGGAATTGGATTATGAATATGAAAAAACTGGCTACGCTGGTTTCTGCTGTTGCATTAAGTGCCACGGTTAGCGCTAATGCGCTGGCGAAAGAGTCGATAGCATTGGTGGTTTCTACCCTGAATAACCCGTTCTTCGTGTCATTGAAAGACGGTGCACAAAAAGAAGCGGAGAAATTGGGTTACGACCTGGTGGTATTGGATTCGCAAAACAACCCGGCCAAAGAGCTCTCCAACGTTCAGGATCTGACCGTGCGCGGTACCAAACTGCTGCTCATCAACCCGACAGATTCCGATGCTGTGGGTAACGCGGTGAAACTGGCGAATCAGGCCAACATTCCGGTAATTACCCTGGACCGCGTAGCGGGCAGTGGCACGGTCGTGAGCCACGTGGCATCTGATAACGCCTTCGGTGGAAAAGTGGCCGGTGATTTTATCGCGAAAAAATTGGGTGAAGGTGCCAAGGTGATTCAGTTGGAAGGTATCGCCGGAACCTCCGCTGCGCGTGAGCGCGGAGCCGGTTTTATGAAATCCGCTGAGAAAAACAAGTTTGTCATGCTGGCCAGCCAGCCCGCTGATTTCGATCGTACCAAAGGGCTGAACGTGATGCAGAACCTGCTCACCGCACACCCTGATGTAAAAGCGGTGTTCGCACAAAACGATGAAATGGCACTGGGTGCGCTGCGTGCTCTGCAAACGGCGGGTAAAACAGACGTCATGGTGGTCGGTTTTGATGGCACGCAGGATGGCGTAAAAGCCGTAGAGAGCGGGAAACTGGCTGCCACTGTTGCACAACGTCCTGAAAAAATCGGTGAAATTGGCGTACAAACCGCTGACAAGGTCATCAAGGGGGAAAAGGTACAGGCGATTATCCCGGTTGATCTAAAGCTGGTTTCTAAAGAATAACGCATAACAACGATATACAGCGCCGCCGAAACAAGGCGGCGCTTTTAATCACTTTTGGGGCGATTTTATGAAAACGGGCAAACTCGTGGTGTTGGGCAGTATTAATGCCGACCATATCCTCAATCTGGCACACTTTCCTCAACCGGGCGAAACGGTTATCGGTAAGCAATATCAGGTCGCTTTTGGTGGTAAAGGTGCCAATCAGGCGGTTGCTGCCGGGCGCAGCGGTGCCGATATCGCCTTTATCGCTGGCGTGGGTGAGGATGATATCGGTGCTCGTATTCGCGAGCAGTTGTCTCGTGACCAGATAGATGTTTCTGCCGTTGAAACCGTTGCCGATGAAACTACGGGCGTCGCGCTGATTTTTGTCAATGGCGATGCTGAGAATATGATTGGCATTAACGCGGGCGCCAATGCGGCTATCACTCCCGATGTTCTGGCGCGTCACCGTCAAAAAATCATTGATGCTTCTGCTTTATTAATGCAGCTCGAGTCTCCGTTGGAGACCGTTATTGCCGCTGCGCAGTTGGCGCATCAGCACCAAACGCGTGTCATTTTAAACCCGGCTCCCGCCTGTGACTTGCCGGATGAACTGCTGGCGCTGGTGGATATGATTACGCCGAATGAAACGGAAGCGCAGCGACTGACAGGTGTCACCGTGCAGAACGAACAAGATGCCGCACAGGCTGCACAACTGTTGCATAATAAAGGCATTACTACCGTACTGATTACATTGGGGAGTCGCGGCGTTTGGCTGAGTGAAAACGGGCAAGGTCAGCGTATTCCCGGTTTCCAGGTTCAGGCCGTAGATACGATTGCGGCGGGCGATACCTTTAATGGTGCGCTGGTCACTGCACTTTTGGAAAATCAACCGATGCAAACCGCCGTGAAATTTGCTCATGCTGCTGCGGCCATTGCGGTAACGCGCGCGGGTGCTCAGCCCTCTGTGCCGTGGCGCAATGAGATCGACGCATTTTTACACTCTCAGGGGTGATATGTGGCCACAATGAAGGATGTTGCTCGCCTGGCGGGCGTGTCGACGTCAACCGTTTCACATGTAATCAATAATAATCGCTTTGTGAGTGACACGGTGCGAGAGCGGGTATTGGCGGCCGTCGATGCTCTCAACTACGCACCGTCTGCGCTGGCGCGCAGTTTGAAGATCAATCAGACGCAAACGATAGGTATGTTGCTAACGGCCAGTAGTAACCCGTTTTATGCTGAAGTGGTGCGTGGCGTTGAGCGCAGTTGCTACGAGCGCGGGTATAGCCTGATCCTGTGCAATACCGAAGGTGACCACAATCGACTGGACCGCAGCCTGGAAACCTTGATGCAAAAGCGGGTTGATGGCTTGCTCCTGATGTGTACCGAGAACCACCGCCCCTCCTCGGAAACCATTAGCCGCTACCCATCAATTCCACTGGTGATGATGGACTGGTCGCCGTTTGAAGGTGTGAGTGATGTTATCAAGGACAATTCTCTGCTTGGCGGCGATATTGCAACTCGCCATCTCATCGACAGTGGTTACCGCAATATCGCTTGTATTGCTGGCCCACAAGATAAAACAACGGCCTATAACCGACTGTTAGGCTATCGGCAGGCAATGCAGCGTGCCGGTTTGCCCGTGCCTGATGACTACGTGGTATTAGGGGATTTCGAGTTTGAAACCGGATACCAGGCGATGCGTAAACTGCTGTCGCTGGCGCAAAGGCCGGATGCCGTGTTCTGTAGTAACGATGCGATGGCCGTTGGGGTTTATCATGCGCTCTATCAGGCAGGATTATCTATTCCAAGGGATATGGCCGTGGTGGGTTATGACGATATCGAGCTGGCGCGTTATATGTCTCCGCCGTTAACGACCATTCATCAACCTAAAGATGAATTGGGGGAACTGGCGGTGGATACGCTGTTATACCGTTTGGAACACCCTGAAACCGAGCCAACAGTACTGGTATTAACGCCAGAGTTGGTGATGCGCGAGTCGGTGGCTCATCGGTAAATAGGATTCACGACGCAGTAAAATGGGGCGTTTGGGATGAAATAGCGTCATCTATGCTGGTTTGCTATGCGATTCGCCGAAAAAACACGCACTCAGAAATAAAATTGAAATTAGCCCTTGTCAGGGCGCGAGAAGTGTCTATACTGCGCCT